>JANMWP010000343.1:0-2040 GCA_031394065.1 Chitinophagaceae bacterium | reverse complement strand
TTTTTTTCTTTTACGAATGCCCAGTTAGCTACATAATATGGTGAGTTAATTATAAGTTCAGGTAGCCGTTTATTAAACCATTTGTAATATAATTCTTCAATGTTTTCATCAAGATTCTTTAAATGATTATTTATGTCTTCGTAAAACTTAAACCAGCTATTCATATCATTTTTTCAGTTTAAATATATATAAAATAATCAATTGCTGTTTATTTACATAGGTGCTTTGATCGAAAAAAATTGTATATTGTAAATCCGTCTCTAACCAAAACTGCTAAACTTCAACTTAATTATTCTGTTATGGGCTTAAAGCAAATAGACCACGGCACCAATGAATACCTTCAAATGGTAAAGCTCAGGAATGAAATACTGAGGCAACCACTCGGGCTTACGTTAACGCCCGATGAGTTGACTAAAGAAAAGGAAGATATTTTAATTGGCGCATTTGATGAAGATGAAATGCTGGCCTGCTGTATGCTTACAAGGGAAAGTAATCATAGTTTACGATTAAGACAAATGGCTGTACAAAATAACCTGCAGGGCAAGGGCATTGGTGCCAGTATGATGAATTTCGCCGAATTAATATCCCGTGACAAAGGCTATAAAAAACTGATCATGCATGCCCGGGAAACTGCAGTTGGCTTTTATGAAAAGCTGGGCTATAAGGTGGTAGGTGATAAATTTACCGAAGTAACCATTCCGCATTTTATAATGGAGAAGAAGCTGTGAAGAGGCATTGGTCATTTGTAATTAGGTCATTTGTAAAGCATGCGAATAAATATACTCTGCTAAATCAGCACTGACCTAATGACCAATAACTTAATGACAAATGACTATTTAATAATCTTTGCCTTCAATATCTTTCTCACCTCATGCACATCATCTCCCTCAAAAGCATCTTTAGGTATTATAAAAAACGAACGGCTGTTAAAATAAAGATGATAAAAGTGCGGGCTTTCTATCCAGGTGCTGAATTCCTTCCAGTCCCAGCTTCGGCCACCTCTTTCGTTTTCAATTCTAAACACATCTTCTGCTAAAATCGCCTTAAAACGATCCCGGAAAGTATCGGCTTTTCTATAAACCATATAGGGCATCACAAACCAAAATATGATCATTAATGTAAACCACAACAGGGAGCTTATTAAAAAAGCAAAGGGAGAAATTTTCTTAAAAAAGAACAGTCCTGCAGAAAGAATAGCAAATACATTTACCAATATCATCATCAGCTTTATTTCGCGGTGGGTAATAAAATGATAGCGCAATGCCTGTATAACTTTATTCTTATCGTACGTAAAAAATTGTGATACCATAAAACAAAGATAAAGGATACCGTATTTGTGACTGGTAAAAAAACTCCGGGTGCGGTTTCTGCAACTCATTCCGTTTTTTCTTCAACTCACTCCTTTTTGATTGTGCCGGTTGCAAATGAATGGTACTATTGGGTATTCAAATTATTTATCAAACCTAAAAAATATAATCATGAAAATTTTAAAATTAGTATCGGGTGTTGCACTCAGTCTTTTGTTTTTACAAACTAATGCTCAAACTGAAGCCCCTAAAGGATTTGGCAAAGGACAGGTTGTTTTACCCGACAATTCCATTGTAAGCGGTTTTATTAAAGATAATATCCGCAAAGATGCATCAGTGGTTTTATTGGTTGATGGTAAGGAAAAAAAGTATGACGGTTCAGATATTAATGCAGCTGAAGTTGATGCTGTTACTTATACCTGCATTAAAGGCGATTTTTTTAAAGTGGTTTGCAATGGCGAATTAACTTTTCTGCAAAAATCAAGCAATGCATCATCTAAACCTACAACGGTTGGTAACGAGGTATTTTTCTTAAGTGGAACCGAAGGTAAACCGGGCGATTATTTTATTTATGAAAACAAGAATCAGCAATTGAAACTGGTTTCGAAGAAAAATTTAAATGATGTGGTAACAAATAGCTTTGGTGGATATGCACCCGCCATTGAAAAAGCAAAAGCAGCACAGGCAGATATCGCCCAGCTGAAAGATGCTGTTGAAACTTACAATGGCCGTA
>JANMWP010000463.1:0-2621 GCA_031394065.1 Chitinophagaceae bacterium | reverse complement strand
CTTTTATGAATTGCAAAATGGTTAAAAAGTTTCCGTGAAATTAATCTTATTTAAACCAAATAAAATTAAGAAAATTTTGCTGTAAATAAAGTTGAAAAGAGAATATTGAAAAATCTAACTTAAAAAATTAAGCAACATATTTTTTTACAATAACAGAAGCATTGTGCCCGCCAAAACCAAACGTATTGCTTAATGCGGCGTTAACAGTACGATGCTGTGCTTTGTTAAAAGTAAAATTAAGTTTTGGATCCAATTCCGGATCATCGGTAAAGTGATTGATTGTTGGAGGAACAATATCTTTTACAACAGCCATAATACAGGCAAGCGCTTCTAAAACACCGGCAGCACCCAGGCAATGGCCCGTCATGCTTTTAGTTGAACTGATGTTTAAATTATAGGCATGTTCGCCAAAAACACTAAGTATAGCTTTTGTTTCGGCTAAATCGCCCAATGGCGTTGAAGTACCATGTACATTAATGTAATCGATGTCTTCGGCCTTCATACCAGCATCTTTTAATGCAACATTCATTACATTTTTTGCGCCCAAACCTTCGGGATGCGGAGCCGTAATATGATGAGCATCTGCAGTAGCACCGCCACCGGCAATTTCGCAATATATTTTTGCGCCACGTGCCAGTGCATGCTCCAGGCTTTCTAAAACCAAAACACCGGCGCCTTCTCCCATTACAAAGCCATCGCGGTCTTTATCAAAGGGGCGGCTGGCAGTACCGGGGTCATCGTTTCTTTCGCTCAGGGCTTTCATGGCATTAAAACCACCAACACCTGGTGAACTGATTACGGCTTCGCTGCCACCGGTAACTATAATATCGGCCTTACCTAATCTTATGGTATCAAAAGCATCAATAACTGCGTTGGTGCTACTTGCGCAGGCACTTACAACTGCATAGTTGGGGCCTCTGAAACCATGACGCATAGATATCTGCCCTGCAGCAATATCCAATATCATTTTAGGAATAAAGAAGGGATTGTATCGTGGGGTGCCATCGCCTAAAGCAAAGTTGCTCACTTCTTCATAAAAAGTAGTGATACCGCCAATGCCGCTGGCAAAAATTACACCTACCCTATCCACATCAACATTTTCTTTGTTGATGCCGGCATCCTTAATCGCTTCATCACTTGCTATTAAAGCAAACTGGGTAAAACGGTCAATTTTTCGGGCTTCCTTACGTTCAAGGTAATCGGTGGGTTCAAAATCTTTAACCTCACAGGCAAACCTGGTTTTAAACTTACTGCAGTCGAATTGTTTGATAAAATCGCAGCCACTAACACCATCAGCCAAACCCTGCCAAAATGCTTCAACAGTTTTGCCTAATGGAGTTAGTGCTCCCAATCCGGTAACTACAACCCGTTTTAATTCCATAAAATTTGCCTGTGATAATTAAATTAATTACTTAGCATGTTCTTCCAAGTAAGTATTAGCCTGACCTACTGTAGTGATGGTCTCGGCCTGCTCATCTGGAATAGAAATATTAAATTCTTTTTCAAATTCCATAATAAGTTCTACGGTGTCCAAGCTATCGGCACCTAAATCGTTGGTAAAAGAAGCTTCGGGTGTAACCTCTGCTTCATCTACACCTAATTTGTCAACAATTATTTTCTTTACTCTTGTTGCAATGTCTGACATGATATTTAAATTTAGTTTGTATTGGTTGCAAAAATATACATTTTGAAGTAATTACAAAGAAATAGATATTGTTTTACAAATAGCTATTTAAATACCATAAAATATCACCCCTTTAAAATTCTGTTTTCTTACCCGATTTACCGGTATAAATATGTATAAAATAACCAATTGCTGTTTATTTACATAGGTGCTTTGATCGAAAAAAATTGTATATTGTATACCCGTCTCTGACCAAAACTGCTAAACTTCAACTTAATTATTCTGTTATGGGCTTAAAGCAAATAGACCACGGCACCAATGAATACCTTCAAATGGTAAAGCTCAGGAATGAAATACTGAGGCAACCACTTGGGCTTTCGTTAACGCCTGATGAATTAGCCAAAGAAAAAGAGGATATTTTAATTGGAGCTTTTGATGAAGACCAGATGCTGGCCTGCTGTATGCTTACAAAAGCCGATAAAACCAGTTTGCGGTTAAGGCAAATGGCGGTTCAAAACAACCTGCAGGGCAAAGGCATTGGTGCCAGTATGATGAACTTTGCTGAAATTATTGCAAGGGATAAAGGCTATAAAAAACTGATTATGCATGCCCGGGAGACCGCCTTAGGATTTTATGAAAAACTGGGCTATAAAGTAGTTGGAGATAAGTTTTCGGAAGTTACTATTCCACATTTTGTGATGGAGAAAAAGTTGTGAGCCGGGAGACGAGAGTCATTAGTCAGGAGTATAGAGCCTGCTGACTTACATATTTTTTGCTGATTTGACGACACCTCACGACTCATGACTCACAACTACAAACTTCCGGTTACTTCTTCAGTATCTTCTCCCTCAATATCTTTCTCACCTCATGCACATCATCTCCCTCAAAAGCATCTTTTGGTATTATAAAAAACGAACGGCTGTTAAAATAAAGATGATAAAAGTGCGGGCTTTCTATCCAGGTGCTGAATTCCTTCCAGTCCCAGCTTCGGCCACCT
>JANMWP010000462.1:0-5460 GCA_031394065.1 Chitinophagaceae bacterium | reverse complement strand
AACCGGAGATTCTGTTGGTGTAATTGAAAATACAACCGGTGTGCATGGAATTGCATTTGATGTGGCCAATAAAAAAGGTTTTACCAGCAACGGCAGGTTAAATAATGTTACCGTGTTTGATATCAATACAAACAAGGTATTAGCGCAAATTGCAACCGGGCAAAACCCCGATGCCATTATGTACGAACCCTTTTCTAAAAAAATAATTACCTGTAATGGAAGGAGTAAAAATTTAACTGTAATAAATCCGGCAAACAATACCGTAACAGATAGTGTAGATGTTGGAGGTAAACCCGAAACAGCAGTAAGCGACGGCATGGGTAAAATTTTTGTAAATGTGGAAGACAAAAATGAGATCGTTGCCATTGATGCCGCAACATTTAAAGTGCTTGGCCACTGGAGCATTGCACCGGCTGATGGCCCAACCGGCCTTGCCTATGATGCTAAAACAAAAAGGTTATTTGCAGGTTGCGATAAAGTGCTGGTAGTACTTGACGCAAACAACGGTACTGTAGTTGATAAAATCATCATTGGCGATGGTTGTGACGGCGTGGCATTTGATGCCGCCACAAAAAATATTTATACCTCCAATGGTGAAGGGACCATCAATGTAATTCATGAAGAAACTGCGGCTAAGTTTACCGTTCTTGAAACTGTGCCAACGAAAAGAGGAGCCAGAACAATCGCTTTGGATAATCAAACGCATCTTATCTATTTACCAACTGCAGAATTTGAACCCCAGGATTCAAATCAAAAAGGAAGGCCTAAAATGAAACCCGGCACTTTCCAGGTTTTGGTAATTGGTAAATAATTAATAACCGGATATGATCAAAGTGAAACATCTTTTTGTTAGTTTTTTTTTATTGGGGGCAGCCATTACTGCAGCTGCACAAAAAAAACAAATAGATTTTTTTATCAGTGAGGGATTGAAAAATAATCCTTCACTTGCAGAGATTAATAACCTGCAGCAATATTTTAAGATACAAAATGAATTTATAACCGCTCAGAATAAAAAACCACAGGTAAGTTTTACGGCCGATTATTTATTTGCCCCTTTCTTTTTTGATAATGGCAATCCCATTAATGTTACGCCCACGCCATCACCCAAGGCTTATGGTTACAATGCCGGGTTAACCAATGGCGGTTTATATGCTGCACAGCTGAATGTAGCGATCCAGCTGTTTAATGCCGTAATGGTAAAAAGATTGTACGAACAAAATAAAGTACAATCCGATATTTCTGCATACAGTCGCAATCAGGTTGAACATGATTTAAAAAAAGCAATCACCGATCAGTATATTGTTACTTACCAGTTTCAGCAGCAAACAGGTTACCTGCAAAAAATTATCGACCAGTTACAGAGCCGCAAACCATTGGTAGAGGCATTGGTAAAAAACGGGTTGTTGCAGCAGAACGATTTTTTATTGCTGGATATTCAGTTGATAGCAAACCGGAATGAACTTACCCAATTGCAGTTTGCCTATAACAACGGGTTGGCATTATTAAAGAATCTTTCGTTGGTAAGTGATACTGCAAATTATATGTTGGGAAGTCCTGCCATTTTTGAAATGCCAGATCCGGGAGCATATAACTATGTTCAAAAATTTAAGTTAGATAGTTTAAACCTGGTTGCTCAGCAAAATGTATTTAACAGTAAATATAAACCACAGGTAAGCCTGTTGGGTACAACCGGCCTCAATGCCTCAGACATAAAAACAGTGCCGCATAATGTAGGGCTTAGTGCAGCTATTCACCTCAGCATACCAATTAGCGATGGCAAGCAGCGCAAATTATACCAACGGCAAAATTCAGTTTTACAGGCTAACCAACAGCTTTATCTCAACAGTACCGCATTGCTTCAGCAAAATAACATACGCAATGCAAAGCAGCAGATAAGTCAATGGAAACAAACTATTGAAATGGCAAAAGAGCCCATACAAAAACAAGAACTGCTTTTAGATATTATTAAAGACAAAGTAATTAAAGGGCAGGTTACCGTGATGGATTATATTAATGCACTGCAGGAATATGCCATACTGCAAAAAAACAAAGCCATGGCAGAAACCAATTTACTTCTGTATATTAACCAGTATAATTATTACAACTGGTAAACATAAATGAACATGAAAGTAAAAAATGCTATCAAACTTATTAGTTGCACGGGCATGTTGTTTTTTGCATCCTGTTCAAATAAAAATGCAGATGAGACCGCTGTACCGGAACCTGCAAAAACTGCGGTAACCATTACAACGCCAATAGCACAGGGCTTTACAGATTACATTCAGTTGAACGGCAATACCCAGTTTCAAAAAAAATTAACCATCAGGGCCAATATCACCGGCTACATTACAGCCATGAAATGGAAAACGGGCGACCGTATTTTAAACGGTACTTTATTCTGCAGCATTAAAACCAAAGAACAGGATGCACTAAAAAATATCGACAGCAGGGAGCCCTCCTTACAACAGTTTCAAAAACCTATCGATGTATTTGCAAATGCATCCGGAATTTTTACAGCAGTTAATTACAGTGCCGGAGATTTTGTAAATGAAGGCGATATACTGGCAACCATTACCGACCCTGCATCGCTGGTATTGGTTGTAAATGTACCCTACGAGTATCATGATTTTGTTTATAAAGGAAAAGGCTGTTCTGTTAAATTTCCTGATGGAAAAACAATACAAGCCACTATCCAGGAAGAAGTTCCGTTTGTAGATGTAAGCTCTCAAACCCAATCTTTTTTAATAAGATTTCCGGGCAATCAATTATTACCGGAAAATATGAATCTGATTGTTCATATTCCTGTAAAGCAAAAACAAAATGCAGTTTCATTACCATTGGAAGCAATACAAACCAACGAAACACAGGATGAGTTTTGGGTAATGAAATTGGTAAATGATTCTTTGGCAATAAAAGTGCCGGTAACACCGGGCTTACAAAATGATTCACTCCGTGAAATTATTTCAGGCGTAAGTTTAACTGATAAAATTATTGTGAAAGGCGCTTATGGATTAACAGATTCTTCATTGGTAAAACTGCAAACTGAAAAAGAGCAATGATGAAGCAGCAGCACTCTTATCATAAAAAAACATTGCTGAGTTTAGCAGTATTGATTATGCTGGCAGGTGCTTTCAGTTATTCCAGTTTAAAAACAGGGCTATTTCCTGATATCACTTTCCCAAAACTTAAAGTAATTGCAGATGCCGGCCAGCAACCCGTTGATAAAATGATGGCAACGGTAACGATTCCTTTGGAAAATATTATTAAACGTACCGAAGGGCTCGATTATATCCGAAGCACTACTTCAAGAGGCAGTTGCGAAATTTCTGTGTTTTTAAAATGGGATGCCAATATTGATCTGGCTCGTCTGCAAATGGAATCGTTTATCAATGATGTACGTGGCAATTTATTGCCCGGCACACAGATCAGCGTAGAAAAAATGAATCCTTCCATTTTACCGGTAATGGGTTTTAGTATGGAGAGTAACCGGTCTCCCATCGAATTAAAGAAGATAGCCCTGTTACAGGTAAAACCATTTCTGGCAGCCACTCCCGGCGTATCGGATATTGCTGTGATTGGCGGAAAGAGTAAAGAATACCAGATACTTTTAAAACAGGATAAGTTAACCGAGTTAGGCATAACGCCGCAACAGATAAGTACGGTGGTGGGGCAAACCAACGTGTTGCAGAGCAATGGTTATATAAGCGATTACAACCGCTTGTACCTGGCCATAACCGACAACGCCATTGACAGTAAAGCAGAACTGGAAAATCTGGTGATTGTAAATTCTGCCAAAAGGGTAGTGCTGCTGAAAGATATTGCAGATATAAAAATTTCGGAAACAAAAGAATATGTAAAGATCAATGCAAACGGCAAAGATGTACCATTGGTTGCAGTTATTAAGCAACCCAATGCCAACCTGATTGATGTAAATGACGGGGTTCTAAAAAGGGTAAAAGAGCTGGAAAGCATCCTTCCCAAAGATGTAAAACTAAAGCCTTATTATTTGCAGGCCGATTTTGTAAACGGCAGTGTAAAAAGTATTGAAGATGTTTTATGGATCGGTCTGTTGCTGGCAATAATTGTGGTAATTGTTTTTTTACGTTCCTGGAAATCGAGCCTGGTTGTGTTACTTACAATACCCACTACGCTTGCATTAACATTGATAAGCCTGTATGCATTTGGATATACTTTTAATATTATGACCCTGGGGGCTATTGCAGCAGCCATTGGCCTGATGATTGATGATGCAGTAATTGTGGTGGAACAGATTCACCGCAGCCACGAAGAACATCCCGGTGAACCCATGCCGGCCATTGTAAGTAAAGCCATTAAATATTTATTTCCGGCCATGATTGGCTCTTCATTAAGCACCATTGTAATTTTTATTCCGTTTATTTTAATGAGTGGTGTTGCCGGAGCTTATTTTAAAGTGCTGGCCTTTACCATGATCATCACTTTAACAGCATCTTTCATGGTTACCTGGCTGGTATTACCGGCATTATTTTTATTATTTCCGTATAAATTAAAAACGGCAGTTGCAAAAAAATCAACAACCGTTGGCAAAAAACAAAAAGAAAGCGGGGGCTGGATACGTTTTTTTATACGCCATTCTTACATCAGCATTTTATTTGCTGTTGCCTGTGCCATTATCATATATGTGTTACCGGGTAAAATGCCATCAGGCTTTTTGCCAGAAATGGATGAAGGGGGTATTGTACTTGATTTTAACAGTCCTCCCGGAACTACCCTGGAAGAAACAGACAGGATGCTGAAGGTAGTAGATAAAATTATCCAGGAAGACCCTGAAGTGGAAACCTACAGCCGGCGCCTGGGTACACAAATGGGATTTTTTATAACAGAACCCAACCGGGGCGATTATTTAATACAGTTAAAAAAGAAACACAGCAAAACTACAGATGAAGTATCGGCAGATTTGCGTACGAAAATAGAAGCGGTATTGCCGCAGCTTAAAGTTGACTTTGGACAGGTGATTGGCGATATGCTGGGAGACCTGATTAGCAGCGTACAACCGGTAGAGCTTAAAATTTATGGAGATAACAGGCAAAAGCTAGAAAATCTTTCCAGGCAGGCAGGCGAAATTGTAGAAAATGTAAAAGGAACAGCCGATGTATTTAATGGCATTGTAATAGCTGGCCCAACTGTATTGGTACAGCCCGATGTAGCAAAGCTGGCACAGTTTGGTGTAAACCCGGGCGATTTCCAGTTTCAGTTACAAACCCAGCTGGAAGGCAATGTGATCAGTACTATTATGGAAAAGGAGCAATTGGTAGATATCCGTATGCTGTATCCCAATGCGCTGCGTACCAATGTAAATTCATTGGCCAATGGAAATATATTTTTACCTAATGGTTTATTAAAACCGATAAATACAGTTGCGGAAGTAAAACTGGAAAAAGGTGTAGCAGAAATAGAACGGGAAAATCAAAAAATGATTGG
>JANMWP010000458.1:0-2390 GCA_031394065.1 Chitinophagaceae bacterium | reverse complement strand
CGGCATCCCGTTATACAGGCATTTGCCTTGCCGAAGAATCAAGCCATCACTTTAATGCAACTTCTATGTATTATAGAACTATTCAGCAATATGCTTATGCAAAGGATTACGAAAAAGCTGTTGGGTTTACGCTTTATCTGTGCAGGGAATTATTCAGGAGCATGAGAACGGATTGGCTGGTGCAAATTATCAATGATTTTGAAAAACACCAGGAAACCCTTACAAAAAAAGCGAAAACCCATTGGGGTACTAAAGCGCAAAATGAATTATTGATTTATAAAACCTATGCAAATCTTTTGCAGGGAAACAAAAGAAAGGCTTCCCAATATTTCAAAACTGTTGACCCAAACCTGTTTGACCCTTTTATTTATCAGCAAATGCACAGGGATTATGTTTATGTTGCTGAAAGACTGAAAGAGAAATAAAGCTCAAAATCATTTTGTAAGCTGTACAATAAGAATAGAAATGAGTATCAGGCTTATTCCTGCTATTTGTTTTGGCGAGAGTTTTTCTTTATAAAATAGTATGCCTGCCGATATTGAAATAACTAAAGTGAAGTTGCCCAGGATATTAATTACCAATACCGGAATTTGCTGAATGGCAAGGTTAAAAAACAAAGTGCCGCCAACTAATAATGAAGCTAATATAAAATAGTGCTTTATATTTTTTGCAGATAACTGTTCACTCTTTTTGGAAGAAGTGGATTTTGAGAATAGCATCCATATTAAAGCAGTTATAGCAACACAACATTCCAATATAAAAGCTAAAGGAATTGCCCCAAGCCACGAAGCAGAAATTTTGAATAGCGCATACGTTGTTCCCCAAAATAAAGATGCAAGCAAAGCATAGCTTGCTCCCTTGTTCCATTGTATCCCTTTTTTATCAAACTTAAAAGATTGAGACAATAATATTCCACAAAAGGCTACTACAAATGAAATAAAATAAATTGCCTTGAAAGTTTCTCCTAAAATAAAAACTGCCGTGAGAATGCTGAAAATATTAATTGAGGAAAGAGGCACAGATATACTGACTGGTGAATATTTTAATGACATTAAATAAAAGACAAGCCCCAATGAGCATACCAAACAAAGTAGCACAGTTTTTATGTTTTGGAAAAACGTAGCCCCGGCGTTAATGGTAAGAGAAGTATTGTTATTAAAATTTGATAGAATGAACCATGTAATCGCAAAGCATGAAGTAGCTATTATTCCCCGAAAAAAAACAATATTAGAAAAGCTGCTCGATTTGACCGCTGTTTTCCAATAGACATTGCTGATGCCAAAACAGAAAGCACTGATTAGTCCAAATAAATATGGTAGCATAGGTTTTAAATTTCCTGAATAGTTTGTAAGATAGATTTTGTGATGATTAAATGTTTATGTTTTATTCTGTCGCCTGGATATGTTTACCTAACCTTTTGTAAATTGCATACCTGTAATTATGCCTTTTCAACTTCATGCTCCATATTCCCCAGCCGGCGATCAGCCGGATGCCATTCGCCAACTGACGGATGGTATTTTGAATGGAGAAAAGTACCAGACTTTATTGGGTGTTACCGGCAGCGGTAAAACTTTTACCATGGCCAATGTTATACAGAATGTGCAGCAGCCAACGCTGGTCATTACCCACAACAAAACATTGGTAGCGCAATTGTATGGCGAGTTTAAACAGTTTTTTCCGGATAATGCAGTTGGTTATTTTGTTTCTTACTACGATTATTACCAGCCTGAGGCTTATATGCCGGTGAGCAATACCTACATCGAAAAAGATTTAAGCATAAATGAAGAGCTGGATAAACTACGCCTGCAGGCAACAGCACAATTATTAAGCGGCCGCAGAGACATTATCATCGTTGCCAGCGTGAGTTGTATTTATGGCATGGGTAATCCAACCGATTATGAAAATGGTATCATCCGCATTCAACAGGGACAGGTAATTAGCCGCCAGGGATTTTTACATGCATTGGTGAATTCTTTATACAACAGAAGCGAGGGCGAGTTCACAAGAGGAACATTTCGTGTTAAGGGAGATACCATCGATATTAATTTACCTTATGTAGATTTTGGTTACCGCATTACTTTTTTTGGC
This sequence comes from Chitinophagaceae bacterium, assembly GCA_031394065.1. GTDB lineage: Bacteria > Bacteroidota > Bacteroidia > Chitinophagales > Chitinophagaceae > Ferruginibacter. The sequence continues at coordinate 302 of JANMWP010000458.1, read as the reverse complement.
GATGAAATTGAAACCATCGAAACGCTGGAACTCAGCAGCGGCAAACGTATCAGCAGTGTAGAGAATGCAGCCATCTTCCCGGCCAATTTATATGTGGCACCAAAAGATGTGCTGCAGCAGGTAGTACATGAGATACAGGATGAAGTGACTGCACAGGAATTATATTATAAAAACAGCGGAAAATATATTGAAGCACAGCGGGTGAGTGAGCGTGTGAATTACGACCTGGAAATGATTCGTGAGCTGGGGTATTGCAATGGTATTGAAAACTACTCCCGTTTTTTCGATAGAAGAAAACCGGG
>JANMWP010000443.1:0-3881 GCA_031394065.1 Chitinophagaceae bacterium | reverse complement strand
GTTAAGCGTAACCTTACCATGCCGTAATTAGGCAGGTAAGCCAGTTTAATATGTTTGGGCAGCGCTTCTTCAAAATCCTGTATCAGGTCGGCCAAAAAACTTTCGCCCACGCCGGCGGTTAATAAGGTTTTATGTATGATTGTTGGAAACTGAAACTGTTTTACCAGCATTGGTATCACGTCATCTGTCATCAGCCCTTTCATTTCGTGTGGTACGCCGGGCAGACTTACAAATACTTTTCCGTTTTTGTTAAAGAGCATGCCTGGTGCGGTTCCTCTTTTATTTAACAGCACCGTACAAACATCCGGTACTTCGGCCTGTTTTAAATTGCGGTCAATAATTGGTCGGTTTAATTTGGTAAAAATTTCAATTACATTTTGTTTGGCACCTTCATCAACAATCATTTTGCCATCAAAATATTTGCACAATAAAGGTTTGGTAATATCATCGGCGGTTGGGCCAAGGCCGCCGGTTATTAAAATAATATCGGCCTGTTTTTGTTCTTCATCAAGTGCGGTCCATATTTCGTTCCACACATCGCCAACAGCCACCCGGCGTACCACCCGTATGCCGGCTTTGTTGAGTTCCTGCGCCATCCAGGCACTGTTTGTGTCAATTACCTGTCCTATTAAAAGTTCGTCGCCGATGGTGATAATGGAAGCCTGTGTCATGTATAGGTTTAAAAGATTAATTTTAATGCAAGATAAGTCAACACATGAAAACAGTTTATTTGTTTATTAGTTTATTGGTAAGTATTATTTCTTTTGGGCAAAAGAATGATAACCGCCTTGCAACTGCATTTAAAAATTTTGAGTCCGATACACAATTTAAACATGCTACAATAAGCCTGTATGTAGTTGACAGCAAAACCGGTAAAGTTGTATTTGATAAAAACTCCCAGGTTGGATTGGCGCCTGCGAGTTGTTTGAAAGTTGTTACGAGTGCTGCAGCGTTTGAGTTACTTGGGAAAGATTACCGGTATAAAACAGATATTGCTTATGATGGAAATATAGAAGGCAGCGAACTGAAAGGAAATTTTTTTATAAGAGCTTCGGGAGATCCTACATTGGGTAGTTGGAGATGGGATAACACAAAGATGGATACGGTGCTGCAAAAAATAATGTTGGCTCTTAAAGAAAAAAATATAAAGAACATAACAGGCGATTTTGTTATTGATGATAGCAGATGGGAAACACAAGCTACACCAGGAGGCTGGATCTGGGAAGATATAGGCAATTATTACGGTGCAGGGGCAAGGGGTTTAAACTGGCACGAAAATCAATACGACCTTATTTTAAAACCCGGCAAAAACACCGGCGACTCTGTAGAAATTGTGGGTACTGAACCTCTGTTATATGGTTCAGAACTGATTAATGAATTAAAAACAGGCAAGCCCGGCAGCGGCGATAATTCAATTATTTATTTACCAGAAAACGGCTCAATCGGTTTTGTTAGAGGTACCGTTGCCGGAGGAAATAAAACTTTTACTATTTCAGGTGCTATGCCCAATGCAACGATGTTGTTAAGTAAAGCAATTGTAAAATTTTTATTGATAAACGATATTGACTTAAACGGCAAATCAAATCCTGCAGTTTATTATTTTTTGAATAATAAAAAAATCCCCGTAGCAACAAAGAAGTTTACTACTCTTTTTTCTCCACCACTCGACAGCATCAATTACTGGTTCCTTCAAAAAAGTATAAACCTGTATGGTGAAGCATTTGTAAAAACAATTGGTTACGAAAAAACAGGCTTTGGTTCAACAGATACCGGTATAAATATCATCAAAGATTTCTGGAGCAAAAATGGAATCGAAAAATCTGCTTTGAATATAATTGACGGTAGCGGACTATCGCCGGCAAACCGTGTTACCACTAATGCTTTGGTAACAGTAATGCAGTATGCTAAAAAGCAAAGCTGGTATGCATCGTTTTACAATGCCCTGCCCGAGCAGAATGGGATTAAAATGAAATCTGGATATATTGGTGGTGTAAGAAGTTATACCGGTTATGTTACGAACAAATCAGGAACTGAATATACTTTCTCATTCATCATCAATAATTATGATGGAAACCCGGGTACTGTAAGGGAAAAAATGTGGAAGCTGCTTGATATTTTAAAGTAAGACCCCTCCTAAATCCTCCCCGAAGGGGAGGACTTTAAAGAGTAAGCTGGTTTGAAATACTTTTTCTTACTTTCACGCTAAATAAAAAACTAAAAATTATGAGTGAGCAAAATGTAAAGAATCATTCAAGATATGTGCCCCTGTATCATTTTATTGCACCCACACTGATACTGGCTTTAATAGTTGGCGCTGGTTTTGGTTTATTTCACGCCTGTTGCAACGTTGCAAATGGTGCTGCATTGCACAATGCTATGTTGTTTTTTATAATCACCATTGTATTACTCCTGCTTTGGTGGTATTGCCGTGTTTTTGCATTAAAGGCGCAGGACAGGGCCATACGTGCCGAAGAAAACCTGCGGCATTTTATTGCAACCGGAAAAGCATTAGACAGCCGTTTACGCATGGGACAAATCATAGCATTGCGTTTTGGAGGCGATGATGAGTTTGTTGCATTGGCAAAACAGGCTGCCGATGAAAACCTGAGTGGAAAACAGATTAAGATGGCAATTAAGAATTGGAGAGCGGATAATAACAGGGCTTAAAATAATGGATAATGAGTTAATGGATAATTGATAATTTTTTTAAAGCATAATTTCTGAAATTACATCAGCGAGCAATGAATTTGAGGAATTATCAATTATCCATTTTTAAATTATCTATTAACAAAGTATCCAGCTAACTTCTCCCTCAACACCTCCGGCATGTCACAGCGCTTCATCGTTTTGGCATCTACAAAAAATAAAGTTACCACACCGGTATTCAGTAATTCATCCTGCTGGTTAAAAATTTCGGCATGAAAAACAATTTTGAAATGTGTGGGCATTTCTTTCAGTGTTGTTTTTACGGTGATGAGGTCATCATATTTTGCCGGGCGTAAAAAACGGCTGTGAATATCAACCACCGGCATTATGATACCTAAAGCTTCAATCTCTTTATAGGTGTAACCAATCTGGCGTATGGCTTCTGTACGGCCAATTTCATAAAACTGTGCATAGTGGCCATAATATACTACACCCATCTGGTCGGTGAGTGCATAGTGAATGCGGATCTGGGTTTCGGTGATAAACATTTTTAATTGATAATGGGTTAATGGATAATTGATAATTTTTAAAATGCGTAGTTTCTGAAATTTTAGCAGAGGTCTTTTAGTTTGACAATTTATCAATTATCAATTTAATAATTATCCATTTAATTTTATTTTCCAATCATAGTATCCACGCTAACCCTTCCCGGGCCAATAAATAATAATACAAGATAACCGGTAAGATATAATGCAGCAGTTTGGCCATCACCAAAAACATCGCCATTGTGTGCTTTAAAAACCATCACACAGGTTGCAATTATTAAAGGAATAGCAGCAAATCTTGTAAACAGGCCCAGTATTAAAAACATAGAGCAAAAGAATTCAGCAAAAACAAGTAACGCAAGCGACATGGTACTGCCTATGCCTAAAAAATTCATGAACTCCGGAGGAGTGTGCAGCATTTTATCAAAATTGATAAGCTTTTGATATCCGGCATGCATCATTAAAATGCCCAGTCCCAGGCGTAATAAAAGCATGGCGGCACTAAATGCACCGGCAGAGTATTTTGTAGATAATAATTTTCTCATGTTGTTTTTTAATATGATTTTAGATTTATAAATTAACTGTTATAAAATTATGAAACCAAACTTATTTATCATTTTATTAACAGCATTGTAAAAATACATTCGTTTTGTTTACATCAATTATACACTTATTAACAATCAATTGGAA
>JANMWP010000423.1:0-3091 GCA_031394065.1 Chitinophagaceae bacterium | reverse complement strand
CATGAAGATCTTAGTTTGTATCAGTAAAACACCTGATACTACCGCAAAAATAGCCTTCGCCGATAACAATACGAAATTCGCTGCAGATGGCGTGCAGTGGATCATCAATCCTTACGACGAGTGGTACGCACTAGTGAGAGCCATTGAATTAAAAGAAACTGACCCTTCAACAGTCATTCATCTGGTAACAGTTGGTGCCGCAGATTGCGACCCCATCATACGCAAAGCACTGGCATTGGGTGGCGATGAAGCCTTTCGGGTTAATGCAGATAGCCATGACAGTTTTTATATTGCATCTCAAATTGCTGAGATCGCAAAAAAAGGCAGTTACGATTTAGTTTTCACCGGTAAAGAAACCATCGATTACAATGGTTCCTCCATTGGCGGCATGGTTGCCGAATTACTTGATTTACCTTATGTTTCTTTGGCAACAAAATTCACGCTTGAAGGAACGGATGCAATTATTATTCGTGAAATTGAAGGTGGCGAAGAAACTGATAAAGTTTCGTTACCGGTTGTTGTAAGCTGTCAGAAAGGTATGGCCGAACAGCGCATACCAAATATGAAAGGCATTATGGGCGCCAGGAGTAAGCCTTTGAATGCTGTTGAACCGGTTGCTGTTGATGCATTAACAAGTGTTGCATCGTTTGAATTGCCACCTGCAAAAGCTGGTGTGAAGTTAGTTTCGCCGGATAATCCTGAAGAGTTGGTAAGGCTGTTGCATGAGGAGGCAAAAGCCATTTAATGGATAGTTGATAATGGTATAATGGATAATGTTTTAAATTTAGAACATCATTTATTACCAAAAAAACTATACATTATGAAAGAGAATATTTTAAAAGACAAGAGTTTCAATTTTGCTATAAGAATTGTAAATCTTTATAAATTTTTGAAGAAAGAACATGGGGAATATATTTTATCGCAGCAACTAATAAGAAGTGGAACATCCATAGGGGCAATAGTTAGAGAGGCTGAACATGCAGAAAGCATTAAAGATTTTGTACACAAATTGAGTATTGGTTTAAAGGAAGCAAATGAATCGAAGTATTGGCTGGACCTGCTTTTTGCAACTGAGTTCATTACAAAAAAAATGTACGAATCGTTAAACAAGGATTGTGAAGAGCTTTTAAAATTGCTTATTGCAAGCGTAAAAACGAGTAAACTAAAAATTAAATAAATTATCAATTATTAAATTATCCATTGCCATGGTATTAATATTTTTAGATCAGTCCGAAGGGCACATTAAAAAATCTTCTTTTGAAGCAGCAAGCTACGGTGCTAAAGTTGCAGAACTTTTAGGTACAACTGCCGAAGCCATTGTGTTGGGCAATGTTGCAGATGATTTATCAGCCCTGGGAAACTACGGTGTTAAAAAAGTGCATGCCGTAAAAAATGCAGCACTTGATCATATGGATGCACAGGTATTTACCAAAATAATCGCCGATGCTGCAAAAGCCATTGATGCCAAAGTGATCATTTTTTCTAATAATTTTAATGGCAAAGCCATTGCGCCACGTTTAAGTGTAAGATTAAAGGCAGGGCTGGTTTCGGGTGCTGTTGCACTGCCCGATACAAGCAATGGATTTACGGTTAAGAAAAATGTATTCAGCGGCAAGGCATTTGCCCATATCACGGTTGCAACAGATATTAAGATCATTGCACTTAATCCAAATTCATATTCTGTTGTAACAACGGATGCTAAAGCCGAAGTAGTTGAATTTGCGGCAATCGTTGATGCTGCAAAAGTTCAGGTTACTGCTACTAACAAAGTCATTGGCGAAATTCCTTTGAGCGAAGCGGAGATTGTTGTGAGCGGCGGTCGTGGTTTAAAAGGTCCTGAAAACTGGGCATTGGTAACTGACCTTGCAAAATTGCTGGGTGCTGCTACAGCCTGCAGCCGCCCGGTTGCAGATAGCGATTGGAGGCCGCATCATGAGCATGTAGGACAAACCGGCCTTGCCATTGCACCAAACTTATACATTGCCATTGGTATTTCGGGTGCCATACAACACCTTGCAGGTGTAAACCGCAGTAAAGTAATTGTGGTTATTAATAAAGACCCTGAAGCACCTTTCTTTAAGGCTGCCGATTATGGTATTGTAGGTGATGCGTTTGAAGTAATGCCAAAAATTATTGAAGCCGTTAAGAAATTAAAGCAGGCATAATCATTGTAAAAAAATAAACGGTTTTATATTTAAGCCTTTCAACTTAGTTTTGAAAGGCTTTTATTTTATATTTGCTGTTTACTAATGGAATAAAATTTGTAACAGGGGTTAGTATGAAAAAAATAGAACTGGAAATAGTGGCTTTATCGCACAGCATTACGCAAACGCATTCGTATGCAGTTGTATTGGGAGAGATAAACGGATTACGCCGACTGCCGATTGTAATTGGCGGCTTTGAAGCTCAGGCTATTGCCGTGGCCCTGGAAAGAATGAGCCCCAGCAGGCCACTTACCCACGACCTGATGAAAAATTTTATGATGGCTTTTAATGTAGAGTTGCATGAAGTGGTAATTAACGATCTGCAGGAAGGCATTTTTTACAGCAAACTGGTTTGCAGCTCGGCCAATGATACGGTTGAAATTGATTCCAGAACTTCTGATGCCCTTGCTTTGGCTGTACGTTTTGGATGCCCTATTTATACCTATGATACCATTTTAGACCAGGCCGGTATTTTAATGGAAGATGATGGTAAAACAAAATCTGCCAGCCCGGTAACTACGGAAACCGGCGGCAGCGATAATCTTAAGTCCTTAACACTGGAGGAACTGGAAGGCTTATTAACCGAAGTGCTGGATCATGAAGATTATATACGGGCAATTGCTATACGGGATGAAATAAAAAGCAGAAAGAAATAAATGATAATGGATAATTGGGTAATGGATAATTTTTCAAATTCATAAATCCCTTCATTTTTCATACTGTTTTAATATTCGACGCAAGATGGCTTTCTAAAACATTATCCATTATAAATTATCCCATTATCCATTATGCTCAGGTTTCCAAATTGTAAAATAAATCTCGGCTTACATATTCTCAATAAAAGAGAAGATGGTTTTCATAACCTGGAAACTGTATTTTATCCGGTA
>JANMWP010000405.1:0-3785 GCA_031394065.1 Chitinophagaceae bacterium | reverse complement strand
CCAATTCCTGCATCAACCTGAAACTTTTGATTATTCCCTTCTTTCATCGATATATCCAACACGCTTGACAGCCGCCCGCCATATTGTGCAGGCATGCCGCCTTTAATAAGCGTTACATTTTTTATTGCATCGGCATTAAAGATTGAGAAAAAACCAAACAGGTGGCCGGTGTTATAAACCGGTGCATCATCCAGTAATATCAGGTTCTGGTCGGGGCCACCTCCTCTTACATATATACCGGCGCTGCCTTCTCCTGCATTGCGTACACCGGGTAAAAACTGAATGGTTTTCAGCAAATCAACTTCGCCTAAAAATGCAGGAATAGATTTTATCTGCTCAATTGGCAATGTAAATTTTCCCATTTGCGCATTCTTAACATTGGCATCTCTTTTTTTAGAAGATACAATCACTTCCTGCGCTAAGTAGGCTTTGGGTAAAACGTCAAAATTTATTTTTGTATCGGCCCTCAGATCTATTGAAACTGCTTTAATGCGATAACCGATAAAAGAACAGATCAAAATATATTTCCCCTCATCCAGCGTAATGGAATAAAAACCATACAGGTTACTGCTGATGCCTTTTGTTTGTCCCTGCACGGCAATAGTAGCCCCTATTAAGGTTTCGCCATTCAGCGAATCTTTAATGTAGCCGCTGATGGTATATTTATTTTGAGCAATACCGGTTACTGAACACAGTAAAAACAGCAAAATAAAAAAATAAATTTTCATAGTTGGTTAAACTTAATGCGGGTTAATACCGGCAATCTGCTAACAGTGGTATTACTTTGTTTTTATCGTATCTTTTATCATGCCGCAGTGCAGCATGGTTGCTTTAAATTCGGGATGATTTTTTCCCAGGTACGGATTAACAACCTCCCGTGTTTTACTAACCCAGTTTGCTTCTTTACCATCGCCAAAAGCCATGGGGCAATTTTGCCAATACAAATAATCGCCTTCGTAATTTATTATTTTAAAGAACGGATACAGATTTTCCGATACCATACTGAAATCCTTACGCATTTCCTGCAGATCCGTCTGAACCAGTATATCCGCAGCATTACTTTTTATGCCATCAAAAGTTCCCATAGCCACATCGTAAATATTGGCAGTATCTTTTTTTAATTCAACCATCGGAATGGTATCAATCAACTGTACAAATTTTGCAGCAGCAGCTTTTGCTTTTGCAGTATCAGCTTCTACAAAAGCAGCAGACATATCAAAATAAGCATTCATGGCTGCATTAACCGACAGGTTGAATGTATCTGAATGCTTTTTCAGTGTAAGTGCTTCCTGTTTAGGCCCACTGTTTCCTCCACCAGCTTTACTGAACATATACCAATAATAGCCTGCAATACCAAGTATCAAGACTAATAAACCTAAAAGGATTTTTTTCATATACTTCTATTTTCCACAAATCTAACTACTCATTAAATATATTGATGACTTAATGCAACAATTTTTTGATATTATAACAGTAAATACTCTTTAAGGTTCGATATTCGTTATTTTTGCCGCTTTATAACCCGTTTCGAAATTTTATTATGCTTTTAGGATTACAAAATGTAACATTTGAATTTGGTGCCCGAACAATTGTGGAAGATGCTACCTGGCATATTCAGCCAAATGAACGTATCGGGTTGATTGGCTATAATGGTACCGGAAAATCTACTTTGCTTAAAGTATTAACCGGTCAGTACAGCCCTGCAAAAGGCACGGTGGAAAAAGGGCGGGAAACCACCATCGGTTTTTTACACCAGGATTTACTGGGCTTTGATACCGAGGATTCTATTCTGGAAGTGGCGATGGGTGCTTTTGAAAGAGTAAAGCAATTGGAAAAGGAACTGGAATTGCTGGGGCATGAACTTGAAAGTACCGGCGACGAAAGCCTGGCTCATAAATATGCCGACCTGTTGCATGAATTGGAAGTACTGGATGGTTACAGTATACATCACCGCACCGAAGAAATTTTACAGGGCCTTGGTTTTGCCAATGCCGATTTGGGAAAGCAGTATAAAAATTTTAGTGGAGGCTGGCGCATGCGGGTGCTTTTAGCAAAAATGATTTTGATGAATCCTGATGTGTTGCTGATGGATGAACCTACCAATCACCTTGATTTGCCAAGTATTGAGTGGCTTGAAAAATATTTGATTCATTATCCCGGCGCAGTTGTAATTGTATCGCACGATCGTTTCTTTTTAGACCGGATGGTAAATAAAATTGTAGAACTCTATCAAAGAGAGTTACATTTTTTTACAGGCAATTATTCTTATTACGAACAGGAAAAAGCCCTGCGTATTGATATGCAGCAAAAGGCTTACGAAAACCAGCAGGATTATATACGGCAGAACGAACGCTTTGTAGAACGCTTTAAAGCCAAAGCCAGCAAAGCCGCTGCAGCACAAAGTATAGTTAAGCGATTGGAAAAATTAGACCGCATTGAAAATGTAGAACTGGAACGCCCAAACATGCGTATAAATTTTGCCATTGATAAAACACCTGGTAAAATTGTGGCTACTTTAAAACATGTAAGTAAGAGTTTTGGCGCAACAAAAATATTGGAAGATACCGGCGCTGAAATTGACCGTGGCGATAAGATTGCATTGATTGGCGCTAATGGAAAAGGAAAATCTACTTTATTAAGAATTATTGCCGGTACCGAATCTTTTACAGGCGATCGTGAATGGGGGTATAATGTAGAAGAATCTTTTTATGCCCAGCATCAGTTGGAAGCATTGAACCAGAATAACGATGTACTGGAAGAATTAAAAGAAGCCCGTAGCGGAAAAAATGATCTGGAGTTAAGAAGTTTACTGGGTGCCTTTTTATTTAGCGGCGAAGCAGTTGAAAAGAAAATTAAAGTATTAAGTGGTGGCGAAAAAGCCAGGGTGGCATTGGCAAAAACAATTGCCAGTAAAGCCAATTTTTTAATGCTGGATGAACCTACAAACCATTTAGATATTCATTCGGTTGATTTATTGGTAGAATCTTTAAATAAGTATGAAGGCACCATTGTTTTAGTAAGCCACGACCGGTATTTTATTAGCCGCATTGCCAATAAAATATGGGATATTGAAGATTATAAGATACGGGAGTTTAAAGGCACTTATGCCGAATACGAAGACTGGAAAGAAAGAAAAGAAAAAGCAGATGCTGCTTTATTAAAAGCCGAAGCTAACAAGCCAAACACAACTGCCAGCAAGCAACCGGCAAAAGAAGTGGTTGTTAAAGCAGAACAACCAAAACCGGTAACACCGCCTGTAACTAATAATCAAAACAACGGCATTGATAAAGAATTAAAAAAGGAATTAACAAAACAGAAAAACCTTTTTAAACAATTGGAAGAAAAAATTGCTGAGCTTACTAAGAAGAAAGCACAACTGGAACTTGACCTTGCATCGCCTGATGTGTATGGAGACAAAACAAAATTTCTGCAAACAGAAACTGCTTATAATACTGCCTCAGACGAATTAAAAAAAGCAAATGTTGAATATGAAATTGTTTTTGAAAAACTGATGGAGTTGGAAGAGAAGATTTAATAGTAAACGCATTTAGCCGAATGGGGAAGCTTTCAATTATATTGCAATTAATCAACTCTTAAATCAATCTTTAAAGTCAGATTTTAATGAGTTTGCTATAACAGCTTTTGTAACATCCACTATTTCTGTCATTCCAGCCAGGAGGTTCAGAAGTTTAAGGCTTTCGGTATGTGTAATGGATTGCCGTAAAATATAATAGATGTTATTATAAGAAATTGCAGAAATGTATACTTTTAGCTTACCGGCCACC
>JANMWP010000403.1:0-2397 GCA_031394065.1 Chitinophagaceae bacterium | reverse complement strand
ATGTAGCAATAAGGTAATAAGGTTGCAGAATGATAATACCTGCTTTCTACTAAGGTTTAAAAGCGCCTGCCTTTTATTAAATGGATTTTTATAGCTATTTTTATTCTAAACAAAAGAATAACCAAAAGCTGTATTTAACATGATAAAAGCGTTAAGGGAAAAATTCAATGCCAATTTTACGAAAGAGAAATACGAAGCCTATATGGCTAAGCTGGAGAACCTGCATCCCGGATCGCTTGATTTCAGAAATGCAGAAACACCCGTATTTGTACCTAAAGATTTTACGGCAAAAATGCTGAGTGCCTGCGAAGATATTATTGATGTAATTGTTGATCCGAAATTTATAGCAATGACAGACCGTGGCATTCCTGCCAATGTAAAAGTGCCCAACGAAAACAGTCATACCGAGTTTTTGGTTTTTGATTTTGGAATCTGCGAAAATGAAGCAGGAGAACTGGAACCACAACTGATAGAAATGCAGGGATTTCCAACGCTGTATGCCTTTCAGGCTTTTCATTCGGAATTAACGGCTGAATATGCTGAGCTGCCGGAAAATTTTTCGGCTTATTTAAATGGATATAATAAAGAAAGCTATGTACAATTGCTGAAGGATATTATTGTTGGTGACCTCAATCCGGAAAATGTGATACTGCTTGAAATTTTTCCTGAGCAACAAAAAACAAGGATTGATTTTTATTGTACCGAGCAATTGTTAGGCATTAAAATGGTTTGCCTTACTAAATTAATTGCCGAGGGTGATAAACTCTTTTACATGAATAATGGAGTGAAGACAGCAGTTAAAAGGATTTATAACCGGGTAATTTTTGACGATCTGCAAAAGCAGGGAGGCCTGGGAGAAATTGTTGACCTTACCAAACCTTATGATGTAGAATGGGCACCACATCCAAACTGGTTTTACCGCATCAGTAAATTTACTTTGCCGTTTATTGAAAACCCATTTGTGCCACAAACCTATTTTTTAAATGAGTTAAAACAAATGCCTGCCGACCTGCAGAACTATGTTTTAAAACCCCTGTTCTCTTTTGCGGGCATGGGTGTGGTAATTGATGTTACCATGGATGATATTGATGCAGTAAAAGATCCCGAAAACTGGATACTGCAGAAGAAAGTAAAATATGCCGATGTTATTAAAACCCCCGATGAGCCTGCCAAAGCAGAGATACGTTTATTTTATTTTTGGAAACATGGTTGGGCCAGACCGGTTGGTGTACATAATTTAGCCAGGTTAAGTAAAGGTAAAATGATTGGCACCCGTTATAATAAAAACAAGGAATGGGTTGGTGGCAATGTGGCGTTTTTTGAAAAAGCCTAAATACCCCCTAACCCCTTGAAGGGGGAACCATCTAAGCGAAAATTTAAAAATATAGTAATGAAAAACGGGCACTTAAGATTTGAATATTTCCTGAATCAGTTTCAGGCACTACTTGTAAAATCTTCCAAACAAAAAAATCCGGCTCTGTGGCTTTACCAGAATAATGCCCGTACACCGCTGTTTATGCTGGAAGGATTGGCTAAAATGTATGCCGGTATTCATAACAAAAAGAAATTCAGCAAAATTAAAGAGCATTTTAAACTACTGGAAGATGCAATCGGGCAAATTGACTACTACGATGCTTTTGCAAAAGAATTTTTAATTAACAAGAAAATACCTGCAACCATTACTACTTACATGCAGGCACAAAGCCGGGAAAAAATACAAAGTCTAAATGAAATCTTACTTGAAAAAAACTGGCTGGGTGATGGTGCTGTTCGACTAAATAAGATTCGGAAAAAACTCGAAAAAGTTGATTGGCAGGATGAAAAGGAAGACATCAGTAATATTCAACAGTTCTACCTAACAGCCATCAATAAAATACTGGAATTTATTAATAAAAAAGATTTTCGTTTTACCGATGTGGAAAAAGACGTACATGAATTCAGAAGAATGATACGCTGGCTGAGTATTTACCCACAGGCCTTGCGTGGTTGTATTCAATTAGGTAAAGCAAAAACCAAGGCACCGGAATATCTTAAAAAATACCTGACAAAAGCAATAACCACTTCGCCCTATAATGTGATGCCCGATGCAGCAGATCAAAAGTATTTTTTGCTTTTTGAACAAAATCGTTTTTATGCATTAAGCTGGGTGATTGCAGAACTGGGCAATTTAAAAGATAATGGTCTTAAAGTGGAAGTGATTAAAGAAGCTTTACTGCAGACTTCCAAAATAACTGAAAAAGATGCACTGGCAAAAGCTTATAAACTTGCAGGGCCAGGCCAAAAAACGATAGCGCAGGTATTAGCAGCAGCCGGAAAATTAAGCAAAACCTTCTGCAAAGAAAAAAACCTGGAGCTGATGATAACCGGTATGGCTGAGGTTAAAAAATAATCTTTCAC
>JANMWP010000369.1:0-2796 GCA_031394065.1 Chitinophagaceae bacterium | reverse complement strand
ACATACTTATTTTGGCTTAAAGCTCCCCAATATTAAAATTGCCGTAACCGGCACCGGGCGTGTGGCCCATGGTGTACTGGAAATTATGAACCTGATGGGCATACATGAAGTGGAACCGGATGAATACCTTGAAAATAATTTTACGTACCCGGCTTATGTGCATTTAAAAGGAAGCGATTTGTATGCACATAAAGAAACCGGTAAATACAACCGCAATGATTTTCATGCCAATCCGCAGCAATACAATTGCCGGTTTACAGACTATATTTCGAACACTGATATTTTAATAAATGGTATTTACTGGGAAAAAAATATTGCCTGCCTTTTTGAACTGGCTGATATTAAAAAAGAAAATTTTAAGATACAGACCATTGCAGATATTACGGATGATTTTAACGGCTCGATACCCTGTAACCTGGGCGATAGTACCATTGATAATCCGGTTTATGGCGTAGATAAAACCAGTTTTGAAAAAACGGCTCCTTATTTACCAAACTCGGTAGATGTAATGGCTGTGGGCAATTTACCCAATGAGCTGGCCCGGGATGCAAGCCGTTATTTTGGGGAGCAGCTTATTAAACATGTGTTGGATGATATACGGCTTGGTGGCAGTAAACTCATTGAACATGCTACCATGGTAAATGCCGGTAAACTGAATGAACCTTATCTGTATCTGAAAGATTATGGAGGGTTATAGAAAAAGATAGTAGTCTTTTAAAAGTTCCGAAAATTCGGGCGTATAATTTTGCAGCGCATCCTTAATAATAATTTCGGCGAACTGCGGCGTTGTTTCTTTTCTTGAAAAAAACAAGATACCCCTGAAAAATTTATGCTTTATTGTTTGTTTTACCAGCAGCTGTTTTATAAGATGTAAACCTGTTTTTTTTGATTCTTCTATAAAATAATCAACACGGTGATAGGGCAGCAATACTGCAAAAAAACCATGTAGCGTAAGGCTGTTATCAATCACCCTTAATAATTGTGTAAGACTTAAAGTCGTGTTATGCTTTGCATTGTTTTTAGCTTTGCTGGCCGATAATAAATCATCTTCAAAAAACGGCGGATTGGAAACAATGCAATCGTATTGCTTATCCGGCATGAATGTTACAATATCTTCATTAATAACCTGAATGCGATCTGCCCAGGGCGAAGCAGCAATATTTTCTGTTGCCTGTTGTGCAGCCGCAGCATCTATTTCAATGGCATCAATTTTTACTTCACTGTTTTTTTGTGCAATCATTAATGATAATAAACCGGTTCCGGTGCCTATATCTAAACAATTGGCAACAGGCAATTGAAAATTGGCAATCAAAGCGCCAAACAGGCATGCATCTGTACATATCTTCATGGCGCACTTATCCTGGTTAATTGTAAACTGCTTAAATTTAAAATAAGAATTTGCCATAGGTATTTAGGTACGCAGATTTTTTTTGGTAGCTCAATAACGGTAAATGGAACGCTTTATTGTATTCATAAATAAAACCGGAATACTATATTCACCATTCGGCTCTGGCAGAAGGGTTTATGTTTAAAGATGTAAAATCTTTTTCCAGGTATTTATAGTAGCCGGTTATGGCAATCATGGCAGCATTATCGGTACAGTATTCAAATGCAGGAATAAATGTTTTCCAGTTTTCTTTTTCGCCCATGGCTTTAAAAGCCTTTCGCAGTCCGCTGTTTGCGCTAACACCACCCGCCAGGCAAATATCAGTAATGCCGGTTTCTGTTGCGGCTTTTTTTAGTTTGTTTAATAAAATGCTCACAATCCTGTCCTGCACAGATGCACAGATATCTTCCATATTTTCTGCTATAAATTTTTGTTGTGTTTGTTCATCCGCTAAAAATCCGGCTTTAAACAAATTACTGGTGCCGGCATTTTTTAAAAAATAAAGAATAGAAGTTTTTAATCCCGAAAAACTGAAATTCAACCCCGGTATCTGCGGCTCAGGAAATTTAAACCGTTTGGCATTTCCATTGGTTGTATGTTTATCAATTAAGGGGCCGCCGGGGTAGGGTAGTCCCAACATTTTTGCCGTTTTATCAAAAGCTTCGCCTGCGGCATCATCAATGGTTTCGCCAATTACCCTTAATTGGGTTGCACTATCGCAACGTACAATCTGTGTGTGGCCGCCACTAACCGTTAAACATAAAAAAGGAAAAGCAGGCTTTTCGTCAGCAATTAAATTAGCCAACACATGTGCCTGCATATGATGAACAGCAATCAATGGTTTATCCAGCGCCAGTGAAAGTGATTTTGCAAACTGGGTGCCAACCAGCAGGGAGCCTATTAAGCCTGGTGCCTGTGTAAAAGCAATGGCGTCAACAGTTGGCAATTGGCAATTGGCAATTTGCAATGCAGCATCAACAACCGGCACAATGTTCTGCATATGTGCACGGCTGGCCAGTTCGGGTACTACACCACCAAATTTTTCATGTACGGTTTGGTTGGCAATGCTGTTAGATAAAATTTTTCCATCAACACAAACGGATGCTGATGTTTCATCGCAACTGGATTCAATGGCAAGAATAGTGATACTCATTAATAAAAAATTCTGTAATGTTCGGTAAAGGTATGAAACCTCACCCCAACCCCTCTCCAAGGGAGAGGGAACTGGTATTGGCAGTTCATAAAGCAATAAATCTTCACTTTAATTCCTGTTAAATTCTGTAATGTTCAATAAAGTGATAAAGTACAAGAGTGCGACGCCAATGAAGTTGAATAAAGATTTAAAGTTGGGCTCAAAAAAACCTCATCCCAACGAGCTACGCTCTTTCCCTTCGCTTTGCTTGTGAACT
>JANMWP010000367.1:0-2874 GCA_031394065.1 Chitinophagaceae bacterium | reverse complement strand
CCCGTAAGCTAAACACAGCTTGTGTATCCACACTTCGGGCTTTTGTAATACTGCCGCTGGCACTGTCTCCTTCTGTAATAAAAATGGTACTCTCTTTTTGTTTTTCTGCAATCCGGTCTTTGTCTTTACCACTGGCTTCATCGTTGTAATGAAATTTACAATCCCGTAATTTTTTATTATGCAGGTTTGCTTTCTTGGCACGTTCATTAGCCAATTTTTTAATGCCTGCCATATCCTTACGCTCCCGTTCGTTCTGTTCAATTCGTTTTTTGAGTGCTTCGGCAGTTTCTGAATTCTTATGTAAAAAATTATTTAACTCCTTACCTAAAAAATCGCCAATAAAATTACGCATGCTGGGGCCACCTTCATAAACGGTTTGTGAACCAAGTTTTGTTTTGGTCTGACTTTCAAAAACCGGCTCCTGCACCCGTATGCTTAATGCCGCACAAACACTTCCACGAATATCAGCAGCATCATAATCTTTTTTATAAAAATCACGAATAGTTTTTACAAGGCCTTCCCTGAAAGCAGCCAGGTGTGTGCCACCCTGTGTGGTAAACTGACCGTTTACAAAACTGTAATACTCTTCGCCATAATCATTTTCGTGTGTTAAGGCAACTTCAATATCCTCGCCTTTTAAATGAATGATAGGGTAACGGATCTCATCCTCATTGGTTTTGCGTTGCAACAGGTCAAGCAAACCATTTTTGCTTACATACCTTTTATTATTCAGGTTCATAACCAACCCTGCATTCAGGTAGCAGTAATTCCAAAACTGGTTATCCAGGTATTCCTGAACAAAATGAAAGTTTTTAAAAATTTTATCATCCGGTACAAATGTTACCAGGGTACCATTTTCTTCCGTTGTTTTATTTTCCTTATGCTCTTGTGTTAAAACGCCTCTTTCAAATTCTGCGGTTTTTTCTTTCCCGTCTCTAAAGGCGGTTACTTTAAAATAGTTACTCAAAGCATTCACTGCTTTTGTACCAACTCCATTCAATCCTACGCTTTTTTGAAAAGCCTTACTATCATATTTGGCACCGGTATTTATTTTACTAACCACATCAACCACTTTTCCCAGCGGAATGCCACGGCCATAATCTCTGATGGTAATGGTTTTATCTTTGATATTTACATCCACATGCTTGCCATAACCCATGGTATGTTCATCAATGCAGTTGTCAATCACCTCCTTCATTAAAACATAAATACCGTCATCGGGACTGCTGCCATCGCCCAGTTTACCGATGTACATACCGGGACGAAGCCTGATATGCTCCTTCCAGTCGAGGCTGCGGATGGACTCCTCATTGTAATCGTACTTTTCGTTCTCTGCCATTGTTGCTGTTAATACGTTAATTGGTTAAAACGGATATACGGATTAAAAGATTAACCTTTTTTAGTGCTGCGAATATAGCTGAATGGAAGGATTTTTGAGGGGGGCTAATTATCCACAATTATTAATGAAATGTGAGAAAAAATAAATTCAATAGCTTTAGGATAAATCTTAGAAAAATGAATCTTGATCTTTTGAATAAAACCGCACTCGTTTGTGGAAGTACACAGGGGCTGGGATATGCTAGCGCTGTTGAACTTGCCTTATTGGGTTGCCATGTTATATTAATGGCCCGTAACGAAGACAAATTAAAAGGAACCATAAAAACATTGGACAGTTCCAAAGGCCAACAACATCAATACCTGGTAGCAGATTTTGCAGATACCAATGCTGTAAAGGCCGCCATTATGGGTTTTGTAAAAAATAACAGCATTCATATTTTAGTAAATAATACAGGCGGCCCTCCGGGCGGTTCAGCATTAACAGCCAGTGCAGAAGATTTTTTAACTGCCTTTAATAATCACCTTATAAATAACCATAATCTTACCCAGGCAGTTGTACCGGGTATGAAGGAAGCAGGATTTGGAAGAATAATCAATATTATTTCTACCTCGGTTAAAAATCCAATTGCAGGTTTGGGTGTAAGCAACACCATAAGGGCGGCAGTTGCCAACTGGGCAAAAACGCTGGCAACAGAACTTGGCCCCTTTGGCATTACGGTTAATAATGTTTTGCCCGGCTTTACCAAAACCGTAAGGGCCGATTATGTTATTGCAGCAAAAGCAAAAGCTGCAAATGTTACCGAAGCTGCGGTAATGAAGCAATTGGTTGCTGAAATTCCGGCAGGCAGAATTGGGGAGCCTGAGGAATTTGGCGCTGCGGTAGCTTTTTTATGCTCACCGGCTGCTGCTTATATAAACGGTATTAATTTACCGGTAGATGGCGGCAGATTGGGCTGCTTGTAATTTTATCCGCTCATTTTTAAAACTTGATTTATGAAAAAGATATTCCTGTTAATATTTACCGGATTTGTTTTTTGCCAAAATTCCAATGCACAGTTTTTTAAAAAAGATGCAGGATTGGCGCACACTTTTTCCATTGTTGCCCGTGATGCAGTAACCGGCGAAATGGCTGTAGGCGTGCAAAGCCACTGGTTCAGCGTAGGTACAGCAGTTAGCTGGGGCGAAGCTGGTGTTGGTGTGGTGGCTACCCAATCTTTTGTAAATAAAAGTTACGGTATTAAAGGTTTGGGATTGATGAAAAATGGAAAAACCGCACCCGAAGCATTGAGTGAATTGCTGGCGGCAGATGAAGGAAGAGAGGTAAGACAGGTGGCTATGATAGATGCCAACGGCAAAGTAAATGCTTATACCGGTAAAAACTGTATTGACCATGCAGGCAATATTGTTGGCAAAAATTATTCGGTACAAAGTAATATGATGCTGACAGATAAAGTAAATGCTGCCATGTCGAAAGCTTTTGAAAGCAGCGAAGGAAAGCCTTTGGCAGAGCGGGTTTTGCTTGCATTAAAAGCAGCA
>JANMWP010000333.1:0-2791 GCA_031394065.1 Chitinophagaceae bacterium | reverse complement strand
TGGAAAAGGAACTATAAAAATTGAACCTTACGACAGGGAATGCCTGGGCAGCAACAGTTACGATGTGCATTTGGGTAAACATCTTGCCAAATACGTTAATAAAGAACTGGATGCAAAAGCACACAATACCATTGAACATTTCGACATACCGGAAGAAGGCATTGTTTTATATCCCCACGAATTTTATTTAGGTGTAACGGAAGAATATACCGAAACCCATGCCCATGTTCCTTTTCTGGAAGGCAAGTCCAGCACGGGCCGCCTGGGTATTGATATACATGCAACAGCCGGCAAAGGCGATGTGGGCTTTTGTGGCAACTGGACTTTGGAAATTTCTGTAAAACAACCGGTAAAAGTTTATGCAGGCATGCCCATCGGTCAGCTGATTTATTTTCCGGTGGATGGAGAGATTGAAGTTAAATACAATGAAAAAAAGAATGCCAAATACAGTGGCCAGATAAACAAACCGGTTGAAAGTATGATGTGGAAGAATAAGTTTTAAACGGCAAAAAAATTGTATTTTGCTGTACAAAACAAAGTACTATGAAACGAACCCTTTTGCTTCATAAAAAATATGGATGGCTCCTTTTACTATTTATTATTTTCACCGGCAATGCTGCAACGGCGCAGATTGACCCCGTAAAAGCCGATTCATTTTATAATTTTATTAAAGCAAACCTTGCCAGGGCTTCTGTATATATTACCCGTAACGATACCGTTATTGCCCACCTTAACGAAAACAAGTTAATGCCGTTGGCCAGCACGGTAACCATGCTGGTTGCTATTGAGTTTGCACAGCATTCAACCCATGAAGTGATTAATGAAAATGCCTATGTAGAGCTTGCTGATATGGAAAGATATTACATTCCCTATATTGACAGCGCCGCTTATAACTCCTGGCTAGATTATATTAAAGCACACAACGAAATAAAAAATGGAAGTGTAAAATTGGTTGATATTGCCCGTGGCATGATCATGTTTGGCTGCTATACCAATGCCGATTATTTAATGGACCTGCTGGGTTTTGACAGCGTTAAAGATAATATTGCCCTGTTTAAATTAAAACAGCATACAGCCATTTACCCGTTTGCCGGTTCGCTGTTCACGTATCATATACCCAAAAAATCATCGGAAGATAAACTGATTAAAGCTTTGAGTAAATACTCAGATAAGAAATACAGTATGGAAGCATATTATAACCATCTCGATTTAAAACAGGACAGCAGTTTTAAAGAAACTTTTAACCCCGATAGATTTACTGTTAAGCTACAAAAAATGTGGAGCGATAACCTGCCTGCTTCTACCACCAAGGAATATGTTATGGTTGCCCAGGCATTGAACAACCGGGAAGTGCTGGATGAAGACGCCTATTTCCCGATTGGCGAAATACTTGAATACCCGATGGAGAAAAAAGAATATCAAAAACTGTATAAACACTTTGGTGCAAAAACCGGTAAAACTCCTTTTATATTTACCCGGGTTATTTATTTTACAACCAGGGATAAAACCAGGATAGAGTCGGCCATATTTTTTAATAACCTGTTGCCTGCCGAAGAAAAAAAACTGGAAGATTGGCAACCAAACTTTGAAGCACAATTTATCAGTGATCCTGTTTTTAGGGCAAAGGTAAAATTTTAATTAAGCCGCCAGATGCTGTAATTTAATATGGCAGCAAAACTTACCCAACTTATATATGGCACCAGCAGCCACGCTGCAGTAGATGATATTTTGCCAAACCATAAAATTGTCAGCAATATTATTACCCACATGCAAATAATTTCGGCAAAGGCCCAGCCGGGTTGTTGTAATTTAAAAAATATAATTGACCAGAAAAAATTAAGCGTTAACTGTACTGCAAATAATATGATGGCTGTTTGCTTTATGGTTTTATCTGCTTCACTTCTCCAAACTAAAAACAACGCAATGCCCATCAGCAAATACAATGTTGTCCATACCGGTGCAAATATCCAGTTGGGCGGGTTAAACCAAGGCTTATTAGCAACAGCAAACCAGCCATTAACACCCGATGATGTAAAATAGCCCGATATGGCACCAACCAATAAAGGAATGAGAATGGAGATAAAAAGTTTCATTTTTTCTTTCTTAAGTTAAGAATAAATTTGTAAGTACCAGGTAATTTTATCTAACAAAAATAAAACCAGTTTTGTTGCTCTTATAATTTTTCGTATTTTTTATAGTACGCAATAATAAAGCCTGTTACTTCATCATAGCTTAAAACGCCCTGTGGCTGCTGGTTTCCTTCTAAATATTTTCCGTATATCCACCTGAAAACTGGTTCAATGGGATTGCGGTGGTTTTTATTAAATGTTCTCCATTCTTTTAAATCATCCACTACAGCCGGTAATAATTTGCTCCTGCATGCTTTAGCAGCAATTGAATCTGTTTCAAAAAGATTCCGGTTGCTGTAAATAAATAAATCAAGGTAAACCGAGTAATGTAATAAAGTATCCTGCAAGGTGGTTGCTGCCAGGTAAGCAACAAAATTGGCTTCCATTTCTTTTGCATAACCCAGTTGGTGGGCCACTTCGTGGCAGGCAGTAAATGGTTGTAAGAATTTTGGTACCAATGTATTTACCTGGGCCTCGCCGGTAAAGGGATTGTAATAACCAGTAAAGCCCATATAATTGCCAACCCAGCTCCATACCGATGGTTTTAAAGAAACCGGCTGGTATTTTAAAAACGGGTAAACAGTTTCGGCCTTTTGATAAGCCTGCTGCACTTTTGTAAATAATTGCCGGTTATTTGGATAAGCAACATGATTGTTTACCAA
>JANMWP010000293.1:0-1762 GCA_031394065.1 Chitinophagaceae bacterium | reverse complement strand
GATGCAACCGGTACCGCCAAAAAGGTCAAGTATTTTCAGTTCGTCAAATTCTAAATTGTTTTGCAGAATATTAAACAGGCCTTCTTTGGCAATATCTGTTGTAGGCCTTGTGTAGGGCATATTAGCCGGCGGACTTATTCTTCTGCCCCCATGTATGCCGCCTATTATACGCATGATGCTAAAGCAAATAAATGACTGAAAAAATGCGGAGGATGATCGTTTATTTCATCATAGTAAGTAAAATCTTCGGGTAGTTTATCAAACTCAATGTTTAAAAAATATTTGTAAATGGCAGCATACAAACCCGATTTTTCATCAATCATACCGTTAATATGCAGCATGGCAGAATCGGGTTGCACATCAAAACCCTTACATACATTCAACAAATGAAATACACAATCATCGGCATTGTTGTACGTAAAATTTTGTACTACCTGCAGTTTTCCCTGGCTGCACAACATAATCGTTAAACTGTTGCTGTAAAAAACGGTAAACAAATGATTGCCTTCGGGCATATCCCGGTTAACCAGGCAGGAGAATAAATGTGTTTGCGTGGCAACAGATAATTGTGCTGAAAAAATATCAACAACTGAATCCGGCAACCGGTAAACATTGTGCAGGTTATGTTTATACAAAAAATCTGAACGTATGGCTCCCTGCTTTGCATCGCCAAAAACAAGGTTAAGCATATTTGTATTGCGGTCGGTATTCATCAACTCGGCCGGTACTAATATACTTTCGGTAAACGACCAGAAAATATGTGTTTTACTATACTGTTTCTGCAATAAATTTTCGTTGCTGCATATTGCTTTAAGGTTTTCGGCAAGTTCATGTTCAGATAAGCCGGGCGAAAAAGTGTAGGTTACTACGGCCTTAAAACAATTATCGGTATCCAGCACAACCAGCCAAATGCCCATTGGGCCTGCTTCTGCAAATAACTGAGCGGTTTCAAAATTAATTTCGGTAGCCTGTATGGTAAAAGATGGATTCACATGTTGCATTTCGGTGGCAAAATAAGATATTTTTGCTGACTTTATGGACAGTACTGCTATAACCAAAGATTTAAAAGTTAAGGTAACCAATAAACAGATTCTGTCTATTGCCATGCCCATTACACTGGCGATATTGATTCCGCAGATCAATATGCTCACCAACAGTATTTTTTTGGGCAATTTAAGTACCGAGGCTTTGGGCAATGCAGGTATCACCGGTGTATTCTATTTAATATTTGCTGTAGCCGGCCACGGGTTAAACAATGCACTGCAGTCTGTTTTCTCCAGGTATGCCGGCAGCGATAATCCCGAAGCATTTAAAACCATACTGGCACAGGGCATCAGAATCTGTTTACAGTTTGCACTGGCAGGCATTTTAATAACCTGGTTTATTGCACCTTTAATATTAAAACAGGTAGCCGATCCAATTGCCTATCCACAGGAGATCAGTTTTTTAAAGATCCGAATCCTCGGCCTCCCCTTCTTATTTTTATTTCAGATGGGCAATGCATTTTTGGTTTCATCGCTCAACAGCCGGTATTTAATGATTGGTTTTATTTTTGAAGCTGGCTTAAATATTCTGCTCGACTTTTTATTAATAAAAGGACGCTTTGGTTTTCCCGCATTGGGCTTTAATGGCGCTGCTGTGGCATCCGTTATTGCCGAAATAGTTGGAATGTTTGTGGTGCTGCTGGTACTATACCGTACCGGTTTAAAAAAACAATACGGGCTTTTAAAAAGTTTTGTTTACGATAAGGTTATTACCAAAC
>JANMWP010000271.1:0-3441 GCA_031394065.1 Chitinophagaceae bacterium | reverse complement strand
GATGATGGAATTACCGGCGCTTGCAATAATGATTTTTTTCTTTGTAAAGAATTTTTCAAAAGACAATATAGCTATTGAACTGATGATCGGTTTATTTTGTCTGCATTATTTTAACCGCACATTTATTTTTCCATTCCGGTTACATACCCGTGGTAAAAAAATGCCGGTAATCATTATGTTCTCTGGCATATTCTTTAACCTGTGTAATACATTTTTATTGGGCTATTATTTCAGCAATTTTGCAAATTATGAACTGAGCTGGTTAACTGATATTAGATTTATAACCGGCATTATTTTATTTTTTACGGGGCTTTGTATAAACTGGAAAGCAGATAACATTTTAATTCATTTGCGTAAACCGGGCGAAACAGGTTACAAAATTCCTGAGGGCTGGCTGTTTAGTTTAGTCAGTTGCCCCAACATGCTGGGCGAACTAATTGAATGGGCCGGCTTTGCAATTCTTTGCTGGAATATGCCGGCAGTTGCATTTTTTATCTGGTCGGCCGCCAACCTGATACCCAGGGCTATGGCGCATCACAAGTGGTATAAAAATAAATTTGAGGATTACCCGGCAGATAGAAAAGCAGTACTGCCCTATTTATTTTAATGATTCAATACCTTCCAGTCATTTTCAAAAATCGACAATTCAACCATACTTAAGAACTCCCCATTATACCAAAGTATATCACGGGCAACACCCTCAATATTGAAGCCGCTTTTTAAATAACAGTTCAGGGCTGCCTTATTATTTTCATAAACTCCCAGACCAATGCGGTGCAAACCAAGTTCTTCGAATCCTGTTTTTAAAACGGCTTTTGTCATTTGCTGACAAATTCCTTTTTGCTGAGCATCCGGACTAACCAATACCCTGCTGATTCTGGATGCCCTGTTTTTCCAACTCAATCCCCCTAAAGAAATATGCCCAACAACAATCCCGGTTTCATTATCTACAGCTTTATATACAAATGCATCCGATTCACCAAGTACATTAGTATTCTTAACATACCATTCTAAGCTTTTAATGGTTAACGGAAAACTAAATAAAGAACCTGACCATTTTATCAACAGTTCTTCTGTATCAATCCAGTTAATTAATTGTTGAAAATCATCGGGGCCAAAAGTTTCCAGTATTATCATTAGCTGCATGCATAAGTTTTTATGCCAAACGAAAGTAAGACTAATTGGATAAGGAGAATCAGTCGGTCATTTTAAATATTTATCAAACCAATCTGCAAAATTCTTTTCTTCTACTTCCATATTTTTCCAGCCATGCCCTGCGCCATCTTTAATGATGAGATTATTGGACACATTGACTTCTTTTAATTTTTTGATGATGGATTCGGATTGCTGCAAGGGTACCCGCACATCTTTATTTCCATGAATAATAAGAATGGGAGGATCATCAGCACTTACATTATTAACCGGCGAAATTTCTTTTGCTATCTGCAATCTTTTTGCGGTATTGGTTATAGATACAAATGTGCCGGTTGTATCGTTCCAGGTTTTAAAATCAAATGCCGGTGCAAGCCCGGATATAACCAACATTGCCTGATTTATTGTTTGCGTTGAATTTTGCTTACCGTAATTTAAAAAATCGGTAGGCGGTGCAAACACAGCAGCAGCCTGCACCCTGGCAGATACCTTATCAACCGGATCAAAAGATTTCGAATCGGGATTATTATCGGCCGTTGCAATCATCAATGATAAATGGCCACCTGATGAAAACCCTGTAATGCCAAGATGATCAGCATCAATATTATATTCCTTTGCATAAAAACGGATAAAACGTACGGCTCTTTTCAGGTCTTTAATTTCATCGGGAATGCTATACTGCGGCTGCGATCCAACCATTACTCCAAAAACGGTGTACCCTCTTTCCAGGTAAACATCAGATTTGGATGGAAAGTTTTCTCTCATTCTTTCGGTAGAAACCCAGTTACCGCTTAAAACACTGATGATTGCTTTTCCATTATTTTTTTGCTTAGGCACCAACATCGTCATGGTTAAAGCCGTGCCGTATTTACGGCCATAAATTATTTCTGTTTTAGAATAACTCAAGGTGTCGCTTGCAGATACATTGAGAAATGCAATAATCAGGAGTGAAACAAAGAAAGATTTCATAAAGTTTATTTCTAAAGACATTTGTGTTAAATCTCCTTACAGTATGTATTAAATTTATTCAAACAATTCAGCCTGCGGATTGTTCGAAACTTTAGGCACCCATTCCATTTCAATGGATTTGTTATAATCGGCAAGCTTATTGCCCAATGCCTTCCACCCCATTATATCCACTACTTTGCTGATGGTAACTTTTGCTTTACGTACCTGTGCACCGCGGCCGCTTTGCATAGCCAGTATCGGTTCTTCATCAGTAGTAACTGCTTCTAAATAATTTCCATCTCCTTCTTTAATAAAGAAAAATTTATTGTGCAGGGTTGATGTTTCAATTTTAAACCGCTTAACACTGTACTGCACTTTTTCCTTATCAAAATAAACGGCGGTTATTATTTTATTGGTATCGAATTTCTCAATCAATAAAACTTTTTCTGTGTCAAAACGTTGCGTTAATTCCTGATCTGCTATTTCATAATTACCATCAGTATAAATAACCAGCAGCCTGTCTTCAGCTTCAAACTTACCCAGGTAATCGCCTTTTTCTTCAGTATTCAGTCTACCAAATTTATTATCAAACCAAAGCTTTTTAGCATCCAGCGTTGAGTTACCGGCTTCTTTAAACTTAACCGATTTAATGGGATACTTGGTAACCTGGTTGCCAATACTTCCTCTTGATTTAATATCCTGTTCTTCAAAATAAAAATCAATTTCTTTATTTCTGGCACTGCAATTAGGACTTAAAATAATTTTTACCACTTCTGCTTCGCCATTGGCATTGGCCGAAAAATAATGCACCCGGCTTTTTTCTGAACCTTTGGTTAAATCATATTCTTTATCTCTTGTTACGCCTGTTACATTAAATCGTTTTGCAAAACTAATACCCGTTTTTCCATCAACATAAATCATGTTATACGTTGTGCGTTCATCGGTTTTCATAAACACAGCCACATGCAAAATATCTTTACCAATAAATACTTTATCAGAAACCTTTACCACCTTCATAATGCCGCCCTTTGTAAAGGCGATGATATCATCCAGGTCAGACACTTCGGCAACCAATTCATCTTTTTTTAATCCCGTTCCAATAAAACCATCCGCAAAATTTGCATAGATTTTTATGTTGGCAATAGCCACTGTTTTAGCCTGTATAACATCAAATTGTTTGATCTCTGTTTTACGTTCCCTGCCTTTACCGTATTTTTTCAACAGGTTTTCATAGTAGGCAACTGCATAATCTGTGAGGTTTGCCAGGTCATATTTTACCTGTTTGATATCATTTTCCAAACCCTTTATCTGTGCGTTCAGTTCATCAATATCCAGTTTATA
>JANMWP010000254.1:0-2297 GCA_031394065.1 Chitinophagaceae bacterium | reverse complement strand
GAAGGCATTGCCCGCCATCAACGAAATCAAAAAAAATACATTATGAAGGGTAATGCCATAGCAGGCTATGGTATTTATGCCACTCAAAATCTGTTGCCTAAAACGCTGATTTTCAAAGGAGAAGAGATGGCCCAGCGTATTGTAACCCGCAATTATGTAGAGCGTTATTGGGATGTTAAGGAAAAAGAAACTTTTAGAAAATACGCTTATCCGCTCAGTAAAGAGGTATTTTTGCTCTGGGATAATAACCCGGCAAACTGGGCACCACAAAATCACAGTTGCGATCCGAACACCGCTTATGAAGGCTTAAATGTAGTGGCTTTGCGAAATATAAAGCAAGGCGAAGAACTAACCCTCAACTACGCCAGCTTTCTGGATGAACATATGGAGCCCTTTAACTGCCGCTGCGGTGCAGCTAATTGTTGTGGACGGGTTACCGGAATTACCCATAATTCGGTAACTGAAAGAGAAAGCAAACGCAACGATTAAACTCCGCAGTTTTTATCCGGTCTTACTAACCAACCATTACAATTCTCTCCTTTTACGGACAATGTAATTAGTTAAATACTGTCAGCCTGAGCTTGTCGAAGGCGGGTTGACATAACAAATCTATACCGGCTTCGACAGGTTCAGCCTGACAGCTTTTAGAATTTGTAAACTTAACAACATTGACTTTAGGGATTTTTTAACGATGAACTAAGAATTTAAAGAACAGAGCTATGTCGAAGTTTCAAATATTACGCAACCTGATGATGAAGCATAAATATCAGCTGATATTTACGTACTCCTTATTCTCTTTGGAAATGCTGGGCGGATTATTGCGCTTTTATTTTTTTGGCGAAGCCATTAACGACCTGATAAAAGGAAGTTATGATGGTTTAATCGTTCTTACCCTTGTTCACCTGGCTTATTTGGTAATTGGTACCATCCGCCACATGTACGATACCCGTACTTATTCATCAATTTATACATCGCTTGTCACCAAATTTTTAAGCCGCCGGTATTTAAAAACCGATGTTTCAAAGCTTACCGCACACAGCACCCTGGCCCGTGAGTTTGTTGATTTTTTAGAGCACGACCTTGTTTATGTAATTGAGGCTGCTTATAATATTATCGGTTCGCTCATCATCTTATTCTTTTACGACAAAACCGTGGTACTTATTTGCCTGGCCATTACCATTCCGGTAATTATCATCAGCATGCTGTACGGCAAAAAAATGTTGCGGCTTAATAAACATAAAAACGATGAGCTGGAAAAACAGGTAGATATCATCAGCACCGGTAATAACCACATCATCCGCCATCACTATAATAATTTACGCAAATGGCAGATACGCATTTCTGATAAAGAAGCCTGGAACTTTGGTTTTATGGAGATTATGGTGTTGCTGGTAATTGCAGTTTCGTTAATTGCATCAAAAAATTTACACAGCACCACCATTATGGCCGGCAGCCTGTTTGGTATTTACAGTTATATTTTAAAATTTGCTTCGGGGTTAGATACGATACCTTATACTTTGGAACGCCTTTCTTCTTTAAGCGATATTACCCGCAGGATAGAACTTGAGGCCGATGATTTTCCTGAAGAGAGAAAAGCGGATGTTGAGGAATACAGCACATTGCCAACAAACAGCACGCCGGAGTTTTCTGTTTAATTAATTTTTTATCTTTTCATTTTTAATGGGCGAATAATCTACTTTTAACTGCCCGTTTACAAACAGTTTTTCAAAATAACATTTTACGCCTGTTGCGGTATTGAGGTCTTCTATGTTTTGAATATGAAAATGCAAATGTGGTTCGGATGAATTGCCTGTATTGCCGCAAAGCCCTAAAAGTTCTCCCTGTTTAATCTTTTGTCCTTCTTTTACTTTTATAGATTGATGTTTAAAATGGCAAAAAACCAGGAACTCGTTGCTGGCAGTTTTTATAATAACCATGTTGCCGCCAACATTAAATGTATTCATTTCTCCAACCACATTATCTTTTACACCATCAACAACCAAAACAATTTCACCATTGCAGGGTGCCAGTAATTCTTTTCCAAAAGCATAATAATCTTCGTTTGTTTTACCATCAGTTTTGTACGATCTTCCTTTAGCATCAGTTATAATAATATCAAAGGCATTTTTTTGTGCCGGGCTTACCACATGATAATTCAATTCTTTGGTATCGCCACCCCAAATCACTGTCCACTCATCTTTAAACGGCAGTATAAGTTTGGTTGCGTTTCTTACAAGTTTGGGTTGCGTTTCATCTGCATATGGATTAATCTGGATGTACTTAATTTTTGAGTTACT
>JANMWP010000233.1:0-13894 GCA_031394065.1 Chitinophagaceae bacterium | reverse complement strand
TTTTTCTGATTGGATAAGTTGGCTTTGTGTGGATTTTAAAGAATCGAGAGATTGCAGAAGTTCACCGTTTTTTCGATCAATTTCCGCTCGCTGACTTTGCAGTAGAAAGTTTGATTTTTGGGTTTTTTTACGGTTTATGTAAAATATCAAGGCTAAAAGTAGAAAAACCAAAGAAATACCTAATGCTACGTACAATTTTATCTTATCCTTTAACGCATTTTTCTCGGTCTCAAGATGTTGTACCCGTTGTTGTTCTTCGATTATTGAATTTTGAATCTTATTTATCTTATCCATACCTAAGAGGCTGTCTTTTGCAGCTATCATTATAGTTTGGTATTTATAGGCACTGTCTATCTGATTTATATTTCTATAAATTATTGATAGTTGCTCACTATTATTGATAACACCACGCTTTAAATTGATTTGCTGAGCAGCTTTAAGACCTTTTTTTGCAGCCAGTATCCCTGAATTGAGGTCACCGGTATTTTGATAGAAAATGCTAAGCCAACGACTGGCTAAACTTAAACCCCGAAAGTCTTCTTTTTTTTCCGAAATACTGATACTCTTTAGAAAAAAAGCCAGTGCCTTTTGCGGATCTTTTTCATTATTGCCACAATAATAATTATAGAATGCTGAATTCAAATTTGCTGAATCATTAGCGGCAAGCTTGAGGTAGTAACGGGCAGAATCCGAATTGGAATGGGCACCTCCAATTTCAGCGTAACAATCCATCAATTGATGAACTTCATTTAGTTTTTTGAAGATTACAATAGCTTTTTGGAGATAGTCAATATATTTTTCATCATTACCAAGATAAAGATGCAATAGCCCTACAGATCGGTAACAAGAAGCAATATATCTTTCATTATTCATTTTTTCAGCCAGTTGCAGAGCAATAAAATTTTCCTTCATACTTTCAGGAATATCTTGTTCAGAAAGTTTATATGCTAAGTACATCCGACTCCTAAGCTCATATTCCTGATTTTTCGACGAACTGGACAATTTTACTAACTGTCGGGAATAGTAAATAGCAGAATCTTGGTTAATGGCTGAATAAGCATTGCTTAAGTTAAATGCAACCCCAGCTCTCACAGAATCTGGTTTAGTAGAGGCGAAAACCTTTTTTAGGCTATCGATTTCTTTCTGCTGCGATTGCACATCAAAGCATATGAGCAAAATAATCAAGACAATTAGAGACTTTTTCATTTTAGTAATTTTTAAATAGTAAAACTGATAATAAACTCACTTCCTTCACCCTCTTTTGTCTCCACTTTCAGTTCACCACCATGTGCCTTCACAATATCATAACTCAACGACAAACCTAAACCTGTTCCCTGCCCGGTGGGTTTGGTGGTAAAGAATGGCTGGAATATTTTATCTAATACTTTTTGTGGAATGCCGTTGCCGTTATCACTCACTTTTATTTCTACTTTGTCGCCAATCTTTTTTGTGCTTACTGAAACAGTTGGTTCGTAACCTTCACCAATTTGCTTTTTCTTTTCATCCACCACATAAAATGCATTGGTAATTAAATTCAAAATAACTCTTCCAATATCCTGCGGAATGATGTTGATGCTGCCAATGGTTTCATCAAAATCTGTTTTCATGGTTGCATTGAACGATTTATCCTTTGCCCGCAAACCATGATAGGCTAACCGTAAATATTCATCGGCCAGTTTGTTAATATCGGTGGGTTCTTTAGTCGCAGTGCTGCTGCGGCTGTGTTGCAGCATTCCTTTCACAATAGCATCGGCACGCCTGCCATGATGGTTTATCTTTTCTAAATTCTGAATAACATCATTCATTATTTCCTTAGCTTCTTCTGTATCACCTTTCTCTATGGCTTCTCTCATTTCATCAAGCAACTCTTTGCTTACTTCACTAAAGTTGTTGACGAAGTTTAACGGATTCTGAATTTCATGAGCAATGCCTGCAGTGAGTTCACCAAGTGAGGCCATCTTTTCTGATTGGATCAATTGTTTTTGTGTAACCTGCAACTCAGCCAGCGCTTCTTCGGCTCTGTGTTTTTCTGTCTGCAGTTTTACCAGGTCTTCTTCGGCCTGCAGGGCATGCGCTTCTGCAATCTTCAAATCATTAAAACGGGTGAAGGTGAGGTTGAATACGGCTGCAAATCTTTCCAATAGTTTTATAGTTTCATCACCTTGTCCATCGGGCGAAGCCATACCAATAAACCCTTTGCTGAAGTAAGCTACACTTTGTACTCTTCGCTTTTGAGTGAGCCCGCCTTTGAAAGGGATATGCATTACATTATTCAGGTAGTGAAAATAATCTTCCAGTTCTTTTCCCTGCATATCAACTATAACCGATTTCTGTTTTGTAGCCCAGCCATCATATAGTTTTTTTACCGACGCATTTTCTTCTTTATTGAACATGAATTTTTTTCCCACCTGTGTGCCGTCCTCATCGGTTGCCCACATTTCCATATCGCCCGTTTCTTCTTTTACAATACCGATATATAAGCGGTTGGGCTCAATACCAAGGCCGATTAATTGTCGGAACACTTCTGCAGCCGTTTCTGCCAGCTCATCACTTTTTTGCATGGCCAACGTACGGCTGCGAACCCGTTCCAGTGCCGTTTCTATTCTTGCTTCTTTGGCCTGCGCTTCTGCCTGTTTAAGATCATTGAAACGGGTATAGGTGAAATCAAAAACATCGGCAAAGCGTTTCATGATCGCTTTTGCTTCGGCAGAAAATTCTTTTTCACTAAAAGCAAATAATCCACCTGATGACCATACGGCATTATAATAATACTGCACTAATCCATCCGTTCCTCCTGTCAACGACTGGGAATCGGGCAACCTGAAATCTTCATCAATCAGTGCTTTATAATAATTATTCAGGTCTTCTCCCTTTAAAACATAACTATGATCAAGCTGGTTCACCCATGCTTCAAATGCACCAGACAATAAAGGATGAATATCCATCGACTCGTCTCCGGATACCTGCACTACGGTATTATTATCTGATATGGTTGTGGTCCATACATCAGCGTTTCTCTTTTCTTTGTTAAGAATACCGATTCCGCATCGCAATATGCCGAGGTTGAGTTTATCCAGTTCTTCAAAAACAATAGCCACCGCATTTGCCAGGTCTTCACTTTTTTGCATGGACATTGCCTTGCTTCTTACCCTTTCCAGCGAAGCTTCTATCTGTGCTTCTTTTGCCTGTGCTTCTGCTTTTTGCAGATCGAGGAATCGGGTATATGCTTGTACAAAAGCATTCGTGAATCTTTGAATTATTTTATTTTCTTCTTCAGTATATGGCTTTCCATAAGGGTTGGCTACTGCGAGCGAAAGATCTTTTATCCTGAAACAGGACCATGCAAAACCCGTTGACTCTGCTACATATTTATCCAGGGCCTTTTGTGCATCCGGATCATCAGGATAAGTGATAAACCCTTTTTCAAACAAATGTTTTTCAATGGATTGCTTCTCTTCCAATTTAAAAACACATGTATTGATTGCTCCGTCTATATTATTACATGATAAATTAAAAAAAGGATGATCAATGTAAGGAATCTGCCACCGTGTGGGAGCACCCATCCATTTAAAATGGCTCCAAAGATCCCAATCTTTTTCTCCTTCATTTATCCGAAAATTTGTATGGCTAAAAACCAATCCCAGGTTTTCGAGCTGTTCTGAAACAACAATAATCACATCCAAAAGTTCCCCGGTTTTCTGCATGGCCATGGTTCTTGCACGTACTCTTTCCAATGCCAATTCAACCTCTGCCTCTCTTGTCTGTGCTTCTGCTTTTTGAAGATCAAGAAAGCGGGTGTAGGTTTGCTGAAATACTTTACCAAAACGCATCAATATCTTGTTCTCTTCATTGGAATAAGGAATGCCAAAAAAGTTTTCAATGTAGAGGGAAGCATTATCAAGCAATACTGTTGATGCTGCAAGTCCGGGACAGCTTAAATAAAAATCTTTTGATGCTTCCTGTAACCCCGGAACATATGATAAAAGCTCATTGTAAAATTTGTTCTTTTCTTCAAAATTTAAATGGGTGGCAAAGAAGTCTGCACCTTTTTCTTTTGCATCATTAAATTGATTTGCCCAAACAGACTCAAAATATGGATGCGTTATTTTAGAAGGAATGTCCTGCTCATCAGCGATCCAAAAATGCCAATCGCCTCCCGGTGTATAGTCAATAACAAAACCTGCGTGGTCAAGATTAATTTTTAAATGTTTGAGTTGCTGATAAACAATTTTTATTACTTCTTTAAGCTCTTCGCTTTTTTGCATTCCCATGGAACGGCTTCTTACTCTTTCCAGTGCTGTTTCTATCTGTGCTTCCCTTGCCTGTGCTTCTGCTTTTTGCAGATCGAGAAAACGGGTATAGGTTTGATCAAAGACCTGTGCAAACCGTTCTAATAGCTGAAGTGATTCTGCCGGCCGGGGTTCATTGGTTGACAGCGCCATCATTCCTTTGGAAAAATAGGCGATATGAATTATCCACCGATCACCCGGAAGCAGTTTTACCGGAAATGTTTCTTTGCCTACCAATTCATTCCGGTATTGATTGTACTTCTGCAATTCTTCTTCTTTCAGTTCCAATACCAATGTTTTTTGCTGATCTTTCCAACCTCTGAATATTTTATTCATCACGAAAGGCTCATCTATTTTATGCCTGAAAGTTTGCTGCATTTTATTTCCGTAAAGCGTTGCAGATATCTCAACCACAGCTTCTAATTCCTTTATAATACCTATGGTACATTGCTCTGCAGGTTCTCCTAATTCTTTTAGTTGCTGAAAAAGTATCAGGGAAGTATCTTGCAATTCCTCGCTATGTTGCATAGCCATTGATCTTGCACGAACTCTTTCCAGTGCCAATTCTATCTGTGCTTCTCTTGCCTGCGCTTCGGCTTTTTGCAGATCGAGAAAGCGGATATACGATTGCTCAAAAACCCTTGAAAAACGCACCAGTATATCATTCTCTTCTTTTGAAAAGAACTTCCCGCTAAAATCCTCGAGAAAAATGCCGGAGTGTTTTTGTATAGCAAAAGAAAAACCCAAATGTGGTTGTTCCCTGATCCATTGCTCCATTTCACCAGATATGTAGTCAGTGTGTTGTACTATATGGGTTATATAACTATCCTTTTCTTTTTTTGAATATACTTTTGCCAGCAATTCTTTACCCTGTTCTCTTGCCTCTGTGCAATCATTGAAAATGGGATGGTCAAAGTAAGACAGAAGGGCAGTTAATGTATCGCCGGAATGATCTGGTTGAGCATGCCATTCTAGGAAATCTTTTGAACCTGGTTCGAATGTTACCAGGGTAGCACCACCATTCATTTCGATATTCAGCTCTTTTATTTTTTCAACAATTACCAAAACAACTTCTCCCAGTTCATTTGCCTTATGCATTGCCAAGGAACGGCTTCTCACTTTTTCCAATGCCGTTTCTATCTGTGCTTCTTTTGCCTGTGCTTCTGCTTTTTGCAGATCGAGGAAACGGGTATAGGTTTGATTAAAAACCTTTGCGAAGCGCAGGCTTAGATCTTTGAGTTCATCATTTGATTCTTTGGTAATGAGCAACAGGTAACCTTGTTCAAAAAAGCTCACGTAGTAACATTGCCGTTCGGGGAGAGACAGTCCTGAACTTTCAAGAATATCTATAGCATCTTCAACAGAAGGAATCGTTTTCAAAAAATGATAATGAGCTTCCAGTCCTTCCCCTTCCCATATTTTAGAATGTGCCGGTACAGCAGTCAATGAAGCTTCATATATATTCTTATGTGTTGGCTCTATTTTATATGGGATCATCATCGCCGGCAATAACCCACCGGAATCAGCACCCATCCAAACTTCCACCTGGTCATCTTTTTGCCAGGTACAAAATCCGCATGACCATGTTTCGAAGCCCAATTCTTTTACCTGCTTAAATAATATCACAGCAGTTTCCGCTAGTTCGTTGGAATGTTGCATGGCCATTGTTCTTGCACGAACTCTTTCGAGTGCCAGTTCTATCTGCGCTTCTCTTGCCTGCGTTTCGGCAAGTGCTATATCGGTATATCGCTGGTAGGCAAGCGTAAAAACATTTCTAAAACGTTTGAGTACATCAAGCTTTTCACCGGCAACAATACTGAATGTTGAAATGCCAATAGAACCGGTGCCGATGGAATAGAAATAATAATACAAGGCATCTGCCTGTTCAATTCTTGGGTCATCTTTTTCACCTATATTTTTCCGGAAGGTTATCATGTCTTCCAGGTCTTTACCCGTATAAGATGTTTCAGAAAATCCTTCTGCATTTCTGATCTCCTTTATTTGCTTTTCAATTAAAGGATGAATATCGTAGGTTAAATGATTAATGCTTTTTCCGATCTCGTCTGAATAATCATAATTCACAAAAGTTTCTTTTTCATCATCATGAATATTGATCATCGCATTCCTGATCTCGGCAAATCCCAATGTGTGCAACTCTGCATAAAGTACTTCACAAATGCCGGTAAGTTCTTCTGGTGTACGCATGGCCATGGCTTGTGCCCTTACTCTTTCCAGCGAGGTTTCTATTTTTGCTTCTTTAGCCTGGGCAATGGCTTTTTCAATATCTAAAAACCTACGGTATGATAATTCAAAAACATTGCGGAAACGTTTGAATAAAAAAATCTCTTCTTCGCTCAGGGGCTTATAGGTGGAAATGCCCAGTGCAACAGGGCCTAATGAATACCAGTAATAATTTAAGGATGTGGCCTCTTTTAAAAATGTATCAATGAACTGGTTAGTAGTTTTTTGATAAGCGTACCAGTTATTAAGTTCTTTCCCTTCTATGTTAATCGTAAATAATTCTTCTGCTCCTTTGAGCATTTGATTGGCAAAAGTTTTTTGAATTTCATGATTGTTGTAATCAACTTCTGTCACTAATAGTTTATCATGCTTTGTATAAAATTCATAATTAAAGTAGGTGCCCTTGCCTTCATAAATTATTGCAGTTTGCACATTGCGGATATCTTTTACTTTCAGTAATTCCAATTGTTCTGAAATAATCCGGCAAACATTCAACATGTCATCTGGCTTATTCATACTCATGGCAACTGTTCTTACTCTTTCGAGTGAAGTTTCAATTTCCAGTTCCCGGTTCTGTGCTTCAACTGCTTTTCTTTTTTGTTCCAGTTCTTCAATGGTTTCTTCTAAAAGAATAGCAGTGGTACGTTTTACTTTTTCTGTGCGGTCGAGTTTGAAGGTTGTTATTTCAAAATCTTTATCCGCATCTTTTGCAGCCTTCAGCAAAATGGTTTTTTCTGCTGCACTCAAATGCTCTGACTGTTGAATAAAATCCAATATTTTTTGTAAGTGCTGATTCATTTATTTTTCTTTTAGTACCACGCAACAGTTGGTGAGGTTATGCATTTCTAAATTTCCGCCGTTTGCCCTGGCCAGTTCTGCATTGGAGAAAAAGCCAACCATAGGTACATTCCAGATATTTTTTAATCCTTCAATTTCCTGCTGTATCATAGGGCCCAGTGCTACCTGCCTGCCGGCACAACTGAATATGATCAAAGCATCTGCTTCGGGCATTTCATGTTCTTTCAACGATTGACAATCAGCTATCACTTTTCCAACAACATCAAAATCGGGCGGTAAAGAAAAGCGCACTTTGGATCCCTGAGGTACTGATCCGCTGCAATAAAAAGAATGATCATTCCAGTCTAACTTCAGTCCGGGCCTCATTACCGGGTCACCGGCTTCCCTTTGCATCTGCAGCGGAAAATTAGTGGCTATCTCCAGCATCAGGCCTGCATTGTCAGGATTAACATTTTCAATGCCACCATATTTTGCTGTAAGGTCAAGCACGGGAATATCATCCACGGTAAACACATGATTACCTACACTCTTCGTAACAGTTCTTACTGTGCCCACGGCCTTCCAGCCACATGTGGCTCTTCCTTTTATTTTGATCTTATCCTCATCAAGCACTAATACCGCCATCCCATTGTTACTCTCGTGGTTATTAGTGAATACAAATTGTTCTGAAAAAGTATAGTTATCGCCGGCACCGCCGCCATAAACATTTACATCTTTGCCGATGACATCCTCAAAACCCATGAGTAGAGCCTCTGCATCTGTTTCGGTATTGCTGAAGGAGATTAAAAATGCCGGGTGAGCAAATTTTTCCAAAGCTGTTCTTGCCAGCGCAGCGGATTTTTCACGATAGTTCTTATCCGGGTATTCTTCAAAGATGATACTAAAATAGTCCGCATTCATATCCAATAATAATATAGCAGCTTCGCCATTTCCGGTTTGTTCATCAATAAATTCGCCATTGGTAGTAGCACCAAAAATGGAAATACCGGCCTCATCAAAAAGCTTACCTATTGCCTTACGATCCAATTGGAGCGAAGCAAAAACTATAGCCAGTGTGGGTTTAAATCCATCAGCCATATTTTGTTCCAGTGCTGTTTTAATTTCCTCGGTTGATTTTCCTTTGATCGATTTTGCTTTCATATAAATTTATTCAAACAGGTTTATAAGGCAATGTCTTTTATAAGAACCTTGCATTTTTATTTAAAAAAAATAGATTTTATTTTATGCTTTATCAATCAAGCTTTTTAAATAGGCTTGTTTAATATATTCCTTATTTGCTTTACAATAACCCGTGAAATAACGATGTGCTGTAAGAAAATCGATTTCGGTATTATTCCATACTTCTTCAGTTAACAGCGGGTTTAAAGCATTAAGTTCTTTAAACAAATGTTTAGCTAATATAGTAGCATTGCTGGTGCCCAGGTATTCCAGATCGGCATCGGCAATTATTTCTTCCAGTTTGTTTTGGGGTGATTGTGGAATTTTTGTAGCCATGATCATTGCACAAATTGTATTGATATCATTAGTTGTATATCCATAACCAGGCAAATATTGGCGGGCAAGTACGCAGCTTTCTTCCTCATGGCCCTTATAGGTATTGATATAACCTGTATCGTGCCATAAGGCTGCAGCGCTTAATAATTCCAATTCCTTTGCAGAACAATTCTCCTGATCTCCAATTTCAATTACTTTATCTATTACATACAAAGTATGTTTATAATTATGATAAAAATAATTTACAGGAATTTTGGTTTTCAGTAAATTGATCACAAAATCATTCAGCTGTTTATTAATGTGCATGTGGCTTTGCTTTTAATATTCCACCGGTTGCTTCCTTAATGCTTTGTACATAAACAAATGCCTTAGGATCGATTATCATTAGCGTATCCTGTATCTGTTTTATCTCCAGGCGGGTTACAATGGTTACAATAATTTCGCAATCGCTTTTAATGTCAAAGCTGCCTGGCAGGTAGCCTCTTTCTCCTTTATAAACGGTAATGCCTTTTCCCAATTCATTTACAAGGAAATTTTTTATTTCTTCCTGCTGTGAAGAAACAATGTTCATGGCAGTAAACTCTTCAATGCCATCAACCACATAGTTGGTTGCACGGGTTGCCGTAAAATAGGTGATGACGGAATACATGGCTGTTTCAATGCCAAATTCCAATGCAGCTACAGCGAATATGATGCAATTGATGAGCATAATTATTTCGCTGTTGGAAAACCCGACTTTACGCCTGGTAAAAACGGCAATAACTTCGGCACCGTCAATTACACCGCCACCCCTTATTACCAATCCAACACCGGTACCCATTAATAAACCCCCAAAAATGGCAATCAATAATTTATCTGTTGTAATGGGATTAATATTTATCAAGAGCAAGCCAACTGAAAGTAACAGTACTGCAATAGTAGTTTGAACGGCAAAGGTTTTCCCGATTTTTCGATAACCTAAATAAATAAACAGCATATTAAGTGCAATAACCAAAATGCTGATGTTAATGTGAAAGATTTCGTGCAGTAAAATGGCAATACCGGTCATGCCTCCATCTAAAAATTTATTGGGTATCATAAAACCTTTCATGGCCAGCATCGCCAAACCTGTACCTAGAAGTATGTGAAGGATATTTTTAATACTCCAAACCTTTTTCCAGTTGACAGAATCACTTTTATACCTTTTAATCATTTGTTAATAATTTAGTTTGGATTACTAATATAAGTACTATTTTCTTATTACACAGACATTCTGTTTTGGCTTGACAATATAAGTTAGTTATTGTTCATAACGGTATTAGCCGGATAGGTATTGTTAATGCCGCAGGCAACAGCAATCAAACGAATACTTATCAATACACCGATCGTAATATTGACAGGCTTAGCAGCGAATTTATGTTTTACCGGTTAAAGTAAATTGATATAGGCGGAAAATTTAAATACAGTACTATAGTACGGTTAAGGTATAGTGAAAAGAATACCACCAATTCAATTATTTATCTTAATCCAACCCGGGGTTCAGTAACAATACTGGTTGGCGAAAATGCATTGGTTGGCTCAGCAGCTGTTTTATATGATATTAACAGAAGGCTTTTAGAAAGCATAAAGATTACGGCAAACAGCCAGCCTGTAGATTTAAGCAAGTATGTAAATTGTGTTTGCTTCATCAGTCTAAGTAATAAGAAGGTGTTTGAAAGTAATAAAGAATTAGCGCAACCAGTTTCATAATATAACTACAGTAACAACGCAATAAAACTGATACAATCATTACACTATTTTATTAGATATTATTGTTGTTTCCGATACAAAAAGAAAGCTCCTCATGAAAGAGCTTTCTTTTTGTCAGGTACATTTTATTATGGCTTAGATTAACTGTCAATTAAGTTCTCTGAATCTTCTCCAGCTTTACGAATGTTTTTTTCGTAAAAAATCCATCAGTTCTCAATACCTTCACAAAAAATAAACCATGAGTTTGCGTACACAATTACAGGGCACAGGTGTTGCCATCATTACCCCTTTTAAAACAGGTATGGAAGTGGATTTTGATGCTTTGGGAAAACTGATTGACTTTATTATAGAAAACGGTATTGAATATATTGTTACAATGGGTACAACCGGCGAAACACCTACACTGGATACAGAAGAAAAACTGGACATCATTAATTATACCTACGAAAAAGTGCACAACAGGGTGCCGGTGGTAGTTGGCATTGGTGGGAACAATACCAAAGAAGTGATGGAGAATTTACAAAGCTATCCGCTGGAAAAAGCAGCAGCAGTTTTAAGCGCCAGCCCTTATTACAACAAACCCTCGCAGGAAGGAATTTTTCAACACTATAAAAATATTGCTTTGGCAAGTCCAAAGCCGGTAATATTATACAATGTACCGGGCAGAACCGGCAGTAATATAAATGCCGAAACAACTTTGCGCCTGGCACACGAAGTGGAAAATATTGCAGGCATTAAAGAAGCCAGCGGCAATATGGTGCAATGCATGCATATTTTACGCGACCGTCCCGATGATTTTTTGGTAGTAAGCGGCGATGATCATGTAACACTGCCTTTAATTGCCTGCGGCATGGATGGTGTAATCAGTGTTGCGGCCAATTGTTTTCCCAAAGACTTTTCAGATATGGTACGGCTTTGTCTTAAAGGCGATTTTGCAGCAGCAAGGCCGTTGCATTACAAATGCCTGCAGGGAAATGATTTATTGTTTGCAGAAAATAATCCTGCCGGCGTAAAAGCATTTTTGTACGAACTGGGCTTAATTGAAAATGTGCTAAGGCTGCCGCTGGTGCCGCTTAGCAGCGCTGTTCATCAAAAAGTAAAAACTTATCTTACCAGATGAAATATTTTTTGTGCCTTATTTTTTTTACCGGCAGCTTTTTTTATAGCCAGGCACAATACAATGTTGTTTTTAAATTAGGAAAATATCCTGATAAGCATAATAATGACACAGCTTTTCTTGCAGGCAATTTCAATAACTGGAATCCCGGCAACAGTGCCTTTCGTTTTTTACTTACCAATGAAAATAGTTTTGAGTTAATACTCAATTTACCTGCAGGCCAGTATGCCTATAAATGTACCAGGGGCAATTGGAGTAAAGTTGAGTGTCTTGCAAACGGAAAAGATGTAAGTGATCATTCCTTTCAATTAGCCGCCGATACAACCATTGAAATAAATATTGAAGCCTGGAGAGATGATTTTGCGCCGGTAAGCAAAATGCATACTGCAGGCAAACAGGTACATATTATAGATACTGCATTTTTTATTCCGCAGTTAAACAGAGCCAGGCGTATCTGGATTTATTTGCCCAAAGGATATAATGAAACACAAAAACGATATCCTGTTTTATATATGCAGGACGGACAAAATATTTTTGATGAGTACACATCCGCCTTTGGTGAATGGGGTGTTGATGAATGCCTGGATAGTTTAATTGCCGGCGGAAAACCTGCTGGTATTGTTGTGGGTATTGATGGGCCTAAGAGATTGAATGAATATAACCCCTATGCGTTTCGTGATTTTGGAGAAGGTGAGGGAGACCGGTATCTTGATTTTATAGTACAAACCCTCAAATCTTTTATTGATAAAAACTTCAGAACGCTTGCTTCAAAAGAAAATACAATTATAGCCGGCAGTTCAATGGGTGGGCTCATCTCTTATTATGCCATGATAAAGCAGCCGCAGGTTTTTGGTAAAGCCGGTATTTTTTCTCCCACTTTCTGGACAGCTCCGGCTATTAATCAATTAACAGATTCATTGGCAGGAAAACTGAACGGCAAATTTTTCTTTTATATAGGTGGGCAGGAAGGCGATGCATTTATAAAAGACATGGAAGCAATTCAGGAATCGCTGGGTGAAAAATCGCAGGCAATGATTTATTCGGTTATTGATGCAAATGGCATGCACAATGAAAAAGCCTGGCGTAAATGGTTTGCAGAATTTTACTGCTGGATTATGGCTGATGGATTTAACTATGTTATAAAAGGAGCACAGTAATTTAAATGATATAACAGCTTCCCTGTATAGCGAGCTCTGTATTTTCAAAAACCTCCACCGTTTCATTTAAAAATTCATCCAGGTTTTCATACTTCGATGAAAAATGCCCGATCAGTAATTTTTTTACATTGGCCTTTTTTGCAACTGCACCGGCCTGTATGGTTGTGCTGTGAAATCTTGCGGCTGCACGTTCATGCAAATCTTTCAGGTAGGTAGTTTCATGATACAGCATATCAACGCCCTGCACTTTATCAGCAAGGCTTTCATCAAAAATGGTATCGGCGCAATAGGCATAACTTTTTCCTTCAGGTGCTTTGGTTGTTACTTCTTCATTGGGCACAATGGTGCCTTTTTTTGTAACATAATCTTCACCCATTTGCAGGTTCTCATAAAAAGCTGCGGGTATTTCATAAATTTTAGCACGTTCGGCATTCAGCTTTCTGGGCTTTTTTTTCTGTCTGAATAAAAATCCCCAGCAATCAATCCGGTGCTTTACTTTAAAACATTCCACG
This sequence comes from Chitinophagaceae bacterium, assembly GCA_031394065.1. Classification (GTDB taxonomy): domain Bacteria; phylum Bacteroidota; class Bacteroidia; order Chitinophagales; family Chitinophagaceae; genus Ferruginibacter. Next base: position 558 of record JANMWP010000233.1, on the reverse strand, counting down.
GTCATTTTATTATCATTTACAATCAATCCTTCTTTTTGTAAAGGATGAAAATGTAAGGTGAAACAAAGATGTGTTGATGCAAAATTTAATTGCAGGGTTATCAATTGCTCCAGTTCGGGTGGCGCATGCAAATGAAGGTCTTGTGTACGGTTAAGCAGGCTCATGCTGGTAAGTAAACCAATTAAACCAAAATAATGATCGCCATGTAAATGAGAAATAAAGATGTGGTTTATTTTACTGCGTTTTATCTTGTACTTCGACATCTGCGTTTGGGTTCCTTCGCCACAATCAATTAAATAACTTTCTTCCAGGGTTTGTAAAACCTGGGCAGTAGGGTTTCGGTCAAAAGCCGGTATTGCAGAGTTGTTACCAAGTATAGTTAGTGCAAGCAAATCTTTTTAGTTTTGGGTTTTGTGTTTATTGTTTTGTGTTATTTTGGAATAAATCAGCTAAAATTTTCTTAAAGACTGTAAAAGCTATTGAAGTGCTGCTTAACCCCAAACACATAACTCCAAACAATTCTTATTCATCTCTCAAAAAATCCCTTTCAATTTCTTC
>JANMWP010000174.1:0-2031 GCA_031394065.1 Chitinophagaceae bacterium | reverse complement strand
ATTGAAAGAATAGTTACCAAAGACCAGTTCGGCATTGTTGCAAAAACAAATAAAGCAGAGGAGTTAACCAATGCACAAAAACTGGAGCTTGCGCATTTTATTCGCTACGGTTACAAACACAATATGCTTGACCTTGTGGTGCTGTATGCACAGGTTGATGCCTGGTATGGTATGGCAAGGGCGATACAAAAATTTGGATTGGCATTTCCGGCATTTGTACAAAATGAGGAGCCGGTTATTGAAGCAACGGGCTTGTATCATTTGCTGGTGCAGGAGCCTGTGGCATACGATGTAATACTAAACCAAAAAACAAATTTTTTGTTTTTAACAGGTGCCAATATGGCCGGTAAAAGTACGTTCATCAAATCAGTTGGTGCTGCTGTTTTTCTGGCACATATTGGTATGGGCGTGCCGGCGCAGCATATGAAACTTACTTTGTTTGATGGCATGCTCAGCAACATCAACGTAGTGGATAACATAAGCAAAGGCGAAAGTTATTTTTACAACGAAGTACAGCGCATTAAAGCCACCATCACCAAAATAAGCGACGGAAAAAAATGGCTGATACTGATTGATGAACTCTTTAAAGGCACCAATGTGCAGGACGCTATGAAGTGCAGCAGCACTGTTATTGAAGGATTATTGAAAATGAAAAATTCGCTATTCATCCTCTCCACGCATTTATATGAGATTGGCGAAGAGCTGAAAAAATATCCCAATATCGATTTTAAATATTTCGAAACTTCGGTCATTAACGACCAGCTTCATTTTCCGTATCATTTAAAAGACGGCATCAGCAACGACCGGCTGGGTTATTTAATTTTAAAGAGAGAGGGCGTGGTGGAGATGTTGGAGAAGATGTGATTTCATCCGCAGCAGCCATTTTGTGCATATTGTTCATTTGAATTACCTTTATTGAAAGCTAAATTTGTAAAAACTAAGTACCATGGTTTTAATATTAAAAAAAGATGCAGGCAAAAAAGAGATAGATGCTATCCGTAAAAAACTTAACAGGTTACCTGATAAAGGAGTAGATACCAAAAAGTATTGTGGCGTAATTAAGTTAAAAGAAGACCCGTTGGTAATACAAAAAAAGATGCGGAATGAGTGGGAATAAATATTTGCTGGATACCAATGCGGTGCTTTATATACTTAATGGCGATAAGGCATTGGCCGAATTGTTAAACGGCGAAAAATTATATGTATCCATTATTACAGAGATGGAGTTGTTGAGTTACAGGAATATTACAGCAAAAGAGAAACAGCAGATAAAGAATTTTTTGGCCGATTTTATAATTGTGCAGATAGATGATGAAATACGGGATCAAACAATAGAAATTAAAAAAAGTACTCATTTAAAATTGCCAGATTCTATAATTGCTGCAACAGCAATTGCATTGGACATACCTTTTGTTACATCTGATAAACAATTCAGAACAGTTACGAATCTGAACTTACTTTTTTACGAAAAATAAGCAGCATCTAAAACGCAAAGTAAATAAATGAAAAGAAGCTTCCTCCTTATCACTGGCTTCTTAATCCTCTTCGCCACCGAAATACTCCGTGTGTATTTCATTATGCCTTTCCCCGGCAGCCAGAAAGCCGATACCATTCAAATTGCTTATTTCCTCAACAATTATATCTGGTGGTTCAGAATATTGGGATTGATTTTATTAATGCCTCCCATGCTGTACATTTTCCGTAACAGCAGGTGGTGGAAAAAACTACTTCTTGCTTTTTTTATTTTATTGTATGCCACCGTTTTTTATTTTTTCAATTTTAAATTCCTGGCCGATAAAATGTTTTATCAACCCCAAAATAAAATACTGGCAACAGTAGCGGATAATAAAGTTGACAGTACAAAATTGGTTATCGGCATAGCAATAAACGGAGAGGCAAAAGCATATCCTGTTGAAATTATTGCTTATCATCACCAGGTTACGGACACTATAAGCGGCGGGCCGGTAATGGTTACGTATTGTTCGGTTTGTAGAACGGGCCGGGTTTTCAGTCCGTTTGTAAACAGAAAAT
>JANMWP010000160.1:0-2757 GCA_031394065.1 Chitinophagaceae bacterium | reverse complement strand
CCAATTGGGTATCGGTATGGTATCTTGAAAATCTATACTTTTCAACTACAGCCTTATTGAATCGTTATCCCCGTGCAGAGATAAAATTACCTGCTAAAAATAAAAATTTCTTTAATCCTGGTGCTTTGTAAGCCACATCCTTATCTCAGCTATAGTAAGGTAAAGCACCATAAAAATAATGGCTGTTGCGCTGATATTTGAAAACGAGAATGGCATTGTTATATTTTCTGACTTAAAGCTACAATCTTTTTTATACCAAACACAACTCAATATTGTTAAAACCTTCGGCAGCAGACAGGTTTTCCCATAAAATTTTATAAACCGTATCTGCAATAGGCATATCAGCCAGTATTTTGCGGTTAATAATATGTATACATTTACTGGCATTAAACCCTTCGGCAACCATACTCATTTCCAATTGGGCAGCTTTTACAGAATAGCCTTTGCCAATCATATTACCAAATGCCCGGTTACGGCTGTGCAGTGAGTAACAGGTAACCAACAGATCGCCCAGATAAACCGATGCGGCATAATTATTTGACTTGTGATCTTCGGCCGGCTTGCGGATTTCTGTATGACCAACTTCTATATTTTTGATGCCGGCTTTCTTTAAAAACCCAGCCATTTCATCGGCACAGTTTGCAATTAAAACGCTTAAAAAATTATCGCCATAATCCAGTCCGTGGGCAATACCGGAGCCAACTGCATAAATATTTTTTAAAACAGCAGCGTACTGTACGCCATAAATATCATTGTTTTCAATTGTGTTTAAATAACCTGTTTTAAAACTTTTTGCAATTTCGGGTGTAATCTTTTCGTCAATACCAGTAAAAGTCAGATACGATAATTTTTCGGCCGCCACTTCTTCGGCATGGCATGGACCAAGTACAGTAAAGTAATTTTGCAACTCAACATTAAATTCATTTTTGAGATACTCGTTAAGTAGCAAATTGCTTTCAGGTAAAATTCCTTTTATCGCCGAGACTATTTTCTTACCTGCAAAAATATTTCTATCCAATCCACGCAAGGCATCGTCTGTATATGCAGAGGGAATAACAATTACAATACAGTCGCTATTAGTAATAACTTCTGCCGGGTTTGTTGTTAATTTTAATTTTGAAGTATCCAGATGTGCCGTAGGTAAATACTGTGGATTATGTTGCCGTTCCTGTATATGTTTTATATGAGCCTCACTCCGGTTCCACCAATAGATTGTATTACCATTGTCGGTTAATATTTTTGCTATGGCCGTTCCCCAGCTTCCGCTTCCAAGTATTCCGAAATTCATAGTTCGTAGTTAAATGAGTTGGGAGTTCGGAGAGTACTTTCTAATTCCAGACTCCGAACTAAAAACTCCTGACTGATTTATAATCCTAATTTATCCACCGCCAGCTGCGCCGCAATCTGGCTGGCATCTTTTTTATTAAACCCTCTTGCCTCTGCAATTAATTCCCCATCAACTGTGGCGCCAATGGTAAACAACCGGCGGCCATTCTCAAATTTTTCATCCAGGGTTTCAAACTCAAGTGCCTTGCCGTTTTTATTTGCCCAGCCGTATAACCGGTTCTTTATATTAATTTCCACATCTTCCAAATCATCCATAAACATATGCGGCATAATGATGCATTTTTCCACCCACTTATGTGTGCCTGCATACCCTTTATCCAGGTAAACAGCTCCTATCAATGCTTCCAGGGTGTTACCAAAAATCTGCGATATTTTTAAAGCATTATCGAACTTGTTGTAAAAGGTAATTTTTTTTAGTCCCATTTTTAAAGCAATGTCATTCAGCTTCTGGCGGTTCACCATTTTGCTTCTCATTTCGGTTAAAAAACCTTCGCCTTTGTATGGGTATTTTCTAAACAGGTAATGCGCCACAATGGAGCTTAAAACCGCATCGCCTAAAAATTCCAGCCGTTCATTGTTTTCATCGGCACCTTCCCTTACGCTGCGATGGCTGAGTGCTGTTTTGTACAATGTAATTTCTCCGGGAGTAAAACCAAGCACATTACTCAGTTGCTTTTTAAATTCCCGGTTGTGGGACTGGCTTTTAAAAAAGTCTTTTATGAATTGCAAAATGGTTAAAAAGTTTCCGTGAAATTAATCTTATTTAAACCAAATAAAATTAAGAAAATTTTGCTGTAAATAAAGTTGAAAAGGGAATATTGAAAAATCTAACTTAAAAAATTAAGCAACATATTTTTTTACAATAACACTTGCATTGTGCCCGCCAAAACCAAAAGTATTGCTGAGGGCTGCATTTACCGTACGGTGCTGTGCTTTGTTAAAAGTAAAATTAAGTTTTGGATCCAGTTCCGGATCATCGGTAAAATGATTGATTGTTGGAGGAACAATATCTTTTACAACAGCCATAATACAGGCAAGCGCTTCTAAAACACCGGCAGCGCCCAGGCAATGGCCGGTCATACTTTTAGTTGAACTGATGTTTAAATCATAAGCATGTTCGCCAAAAACACTAAGGATAGCTTTTGTTTCTGCAATATCGCCAAGTGGTGTGGAGGTTCCATGAACATTTATGTAATCTATATCAGTTGGCAACATTCCTGCATCTGCCAAAGCTACATTCATCATAATACCTTTCTTTAATCCCAGCTTTTCTTTTATCTCTTCATTGATAGCTTCTTGCTCTTCGATTGTCGATTGATAACCTTCCGTTACACTTTGCAGAGCTTCTTTAAGATCATCAATTTCATTCATCAATTCGTCAATTTTTTAGGCTCTATCTATTGTCATCTC
>JANMWP010000149.1:0-4487 GCA_031394065.1 Chitinophagaceae bacterium | reverse complement strand
AACCGGCATTATATAAAACTGATGAATACCGGGCAGATAAAAAAATTCGATGAGTTGACCTTGTTATTTAATGAAAATACAATTTTTGTAAATTCAGATGCCTGTGTTTTACCGATAAGCTGTTTAGATTTATCACTGGGAATAGAAAAATTTAAAGAAGGGATAGCATGGAAAGTAAGGGTGTTAAGTTATGACGAAGAAAGCTGTGAGTTAATGACAGAGATTGTAGATTACTATGTCAAGCCGGAAATGAATAATAGCAAACAGGGTTCCTTGCAATTTTTGATCATTGATAAACTTAAATTTCGGGCTATTGATACCGGTCATTTATTAAGAGCTGTGGAACTTAAAAAAAATCCTGTCATTCAAAAAGTATCAGAGCCTGCCATTAATTATGAAGTTTCTGATCGTGAGAAAGCTGTAGTCAAGCCTATTGAAAGAATGTTGTCAAAACACATGAAAGTGCCTTTCAATAAAATACAGTTTCTACATGCCTGTATTTCTTTCCGGATATTTATTGATGAACTTCAACAGGAAATTACATTTGAGATTGAGAATCCTGATATAAGGCCAGAATTTGAAGCGATCAAAGATTACTTTATAAAGATTTTGAAGAATAAATTAATTGTTGCTCAAATTGAAATCCGCTATACGGATAAAGAAATTATTTCCACAGATGCAAGCTCTGAAGACATTGATAAAATCAATAGCAGTATTATTGACAACGTTCGATTTGAATTTGTGAGAAAAGAAATTCTTACATTTAAGGGGAACCATGAAGGCTCAATTGTTATAAATACATTGGATAATTTACTGGCTAAGGAAAGGGATGCTGCCGGAAAATTATTTAAGTCGGAGCAGGATTTGATTGATGATATTTTAAATATTAAGGACTCAAAACATTACTACCAACTCAAATTCCTTTCTTCACAACACCTCTCCGCTGTACTAAAAATCCGCTTCGTACTCAAGCCGTTTTCATTTTTATTTTTACTAATTGGCGAAAAGAAATATCATATTGTTTGGGAAACCCTTAATAGTGAAGAAGCTACCTATATCTGGCATTTTGAAAAATCAATGGATGCTTTGCGAAAAGGATTAAAAGAGATTGAAACTATACTCAATGATATAAAAGCCACTAGTAAACTGGATTATCTCAGGAAAGAACATGACAATTTTAGCCGGGTTATTCATGATTACACTGATGTAAAAAGTGGTTTTACTGCCTGGAAGGGGATGCTGGAGGAAAAATTAGACTAAGTATGCAGTTTAAAAATATATTACAAGCAATATTAAAATGCAATAAACCGTATCAAATAAAAAGTGAGTATGGAGGTGAGTCAAAAAGACTAACCTGTTGAAATCCTTACTGGTAGGGTAGTTAGTGATTGTTTTGCAGTCCCGTCCGGTCCGCAAAAAAATCCTTCAGCATGAGTGCTGGAGGATTTTTTTTGTATTTGCACACACTTTGCAAGTGTTTGTGCTACACCAACCGAAACCAAATAAAAAAATGCTTCGTGTGCCACGTAATAAAGTGAACAATGGCTTCTCTTGGCGGTTAAAAAATATGGTATTAGCACAATTTTAGGTATGTTAAAACGTTATTAAAATAACTTTATAAAATCCGTACCCGTGTATTTAGAATTAAATTTACAACCTGTTATAATATTATGTGCTCAAGCAATTTAAGTTGGGTATCTTTTATTTTTAAAAACCAACTATATTAATATGAATGCCTGTAAGTCGGTACAATCGATTTTACAGGTTAATTGTTATTTAAGAGAATGTAAAACGGGTATAGTTGGATTGAGAACCGGATAAATACAACGAAATATGTACATTAAAAAATTTAAGAAAAATAAAATATTCAGCGGCGATTTATTGTATCTCCCGTTAATCTTCCTGATCTTATTGCACATGCCCATAGTCTTTGCAGGCAATAAAACCCATGTACAGGAATGGGCTCCAAATTCAGTAACTGAAAAAGATATAAATAGTACTGCTACACTTGCCAGTAGTAGCAGTATTGCTATTGAATCGGCCTACGACAGTATGCATCTTAACAATCTGGGTTTATCAAAACAGGCATTCAATTACGCTGTTAAAGGATTTAATTACCTGGTTCAGGAGGGAAGGCTGGTAAAAGACAATATCATATCTATCATTGATTTCAGCCTGCCTTCATCAAAGAAAAGAATGTTTGTAATAGATTTAAATGACCTTCATGTTTTGTATAATACCTATGTTGCACATGGGGTTAATTCCGGCAGAGAATATGCCAATCAATTTTCAAATAAACCAGAAAGTAACAAGAGTAGTCTTGGTTTTTATGAAACAAAAAATACCTATCTGGGCGGCAATGGTTATTCACTAAGGCTCGAAGGATTGGAAAAAGGGATTAATGATAATGCCGATAAACGTGACATTGTAATTCATGGAGCCGAATATGTAAATGAGTCCCTGATACGGGCACAGGGTTATATTGGCCGCAGCTGGGGTTGCCCCGCATTACCGGAAAAATTACACAAACCGATTATTGATAAAATTAAAAACGGAACCTGTTTGTTTATTTACAGTACAGAAAGTTCGTACTTAAAAAAATCTAAGATCATTAATACTTAGTAATAGGCTTTTATTTTTTCTATATAATTTTCTTTATCAGTTTCCCCAGCATCATCAAACTATAGTCCACATCATCGTTCCAGGGTTTTCCAAAACTGATACGTATGCAGTTTGCATAATTATTACCTGCCGAAAATATTTTACCGGGTACAATTGATATCTGATGTTTCATAGCTTCTGTTCGCAGTTTAAAAGCGTTCACTTTTTTATTAAGCTCCAGCCAGAGAATAAAACCGCCATGTGGCCTGGAGACTTTTGTATCTGCCGGAAAATACTTAATGATTGCCTGCACATAACGCAAACTTTGTGTGTGCAATGCTTTTCGCAGGTTTTTTAAATGAAATTCATAGCGCCCATGTTTTAAATAATGAGCAATGGCTGCCTGTGTTAGTGTTGGGCTGCTGATGTTTTGAATCCGTTTTAATTGTTTTACTGCATCAAAATATTTTCCGGGCATTACCCAGCCAATACGGTAACCCGGCGAAAGCGATTTTGAAAAAGAAGAGCAGTACATTACCATACCTTTGGTGTCGTAGTATTTACAATTACGCGGCCTGGTTTTTCCAAAATATAATTCTCCGTAAATATCGTCTTCAATTAAAGGGATATTGTGTTTGGTAATTATTTCAACCAGTTTCTTTTTATTTTCATCGGGCATACAACTGCCTAATGGATTATTAAAGTTGGGAACAAATACACAGGCTTTAACAGCAAATTTTTTAATGGCTTTTTGTAAATGCTCAAGGTTAATTCCTTCAACCGGATCGGTAGATATTTCCACCACTTTTAAACCAAGACTTTCAATGGCCTGGTTAATGCCAAAATAAGTAGGGCTTTCTACTGCTACCGTATCACCCGGCTTTGTTACGGCTTTTAAACAAAGGCCAATGGCTTCCAGGCAGCCGGAAGTAATGATTACATCATCTGCTTTTATATTAGCTCCCCAGTTAAAAGCAAGCTTGGCAATTTGTTTTCGCAATTCAACATTACCTTGTGTATGTTCGTAATCTAAACAGTTATTTTTTGTATTGCGTAAAGCATAAATGGCCGATTTATTCAATTTTGCTGCAGGTAATAAAGATGAATCAGGTACTGCCAGGGCTAAATTGGTAACTGTTCCGGCAGCTATATCGGTGTAAATAGATGCAATCATTTCCTTCACGCTTACATCATGCGACAGCGTATCCTGTGTTACGCTGTTGGGCAACTCGGGAAAACGTTTATGATTAAAGCGAACATAATATCCCGACTTTGGCCTTGACTCTATCAAACCCCTTCCTTCGAGGTGGTAATAAGCCTGAAATGCAGTACCCATGCTTATTCCGTATTCATCACTTAGTACTCTTACTGAAGGAAGTTTATCACCAATACGCAGTACTTCTTCTGCAATCATTTTTTCCAAACCATCTGCAACCTGAATATAAAGATGGTCATCTGAATTGAATGTTTTTTTCATGTCTGTACAATCTGATATAGTCAAAAATACTAAATCTGAATCTGTTTTAAACAAAAAAAATGCACAAATTTTGTCCTGTAAAAATTTTAAAAGAAAATATTATGGCAATCATTGCAGACATTCCGGTAAGAAAAACAAACCACTCCAGAATAGCGGAAGTGAATTTTGATGAACTTGAATTTGGTAAATACATTGCCGACCACATGCTGGTATGTGATTATGCCAATGGTGAATGGAAACAGCCACAGATTGTTCCATACGCCAACCTTTCCTTAAGTCCTTCGGCATTGGCATTGCATTACGGTCAAACTGTTTTTGAGGGAATGAAAGCATTCCGTATGCATGATAACAGGATTAATATTTTCCGTATGGAAAAACATTACGACCGGTTTGTAAAATCTTTGCAAAG
>JANMWP010000107.1:0-7047 GCA_031394065.1 Chitinophagaceae bacterium | reverse complement strand
GCCTGTAAATTTCCGTCGGCGATAATTTTTTGAGCCTGCTGCTCTGCGTCTGCTATTTGTTTTTGGGTGTTTTTGGCAAAAACCAGTTTACCCAGTATGATGCCCAATATCAGCGCTGCTGCGCCAATGATAATGTATATTATTATCGGATCCATTGTTTGTTTTGGTTTTAAAACGGTTCAAAATCATATATAACTCCCCTTTATCCATATAAAAGTTAAATGAGATGTTTAGCCTACGAAGATAGGTAATTTGTTTGGAGAAAAAGGGCAATAGGTTTGGGGTTGTGGGTTTTGAGTTTGCAATGCAGGGATTTTTCAAAAATACAGCGGTTAATGCTTAACCAACACCGTCAATTGTTTGACCTTTAAAACCAATTGCGGAACCTGAAAAATTAATTGTTAACCCTGAAAAGTTCATTGTTGAAATAAAAAATCGATTGTTAGCCAATACGACTTCATTATTGTCAGGATTTTTGTCATTGAGGCAGCATTAAAGACGATTGTTAAACCTTAACGGGTTATTGTTGAGCTGAAAAGCCTGTTGCAGCAGGTAAAAATTTCATTGTTTGAGGCGAAAGGTTTGTAGTGGATTGATTTTCAATGGTTTTCCATTATTTACCTTACGAGTATTACGGTTCCTTTTTCAGTATTAACCATTTGTCCCTCCAGTTGATACGTACATATCCAGACAAAAACATTCAGATTCTGGTCTTTGGCTTTTAGTTTACCATCCCATCCCTTATTCACATCTTTCGAATAGAATATCTGCTCACCATAGCGATTTAGAACTTTGAATTCATATTGCTTTAGCGTGCCAAAAATTAAAGGTTTGAATTCATCGTTTTTAGTATCGCCATTGGGTGTGAAAGCGTTAGGTATATAAAAGCCTCTTAAACAATTTTTTGGCAATACATTTATACTATCACGGCCAATACAATTATTATTATCTGTAACCTGTAGCCAATATAAGCCGGGTGTGTTTATGGTGATTGATTGGGAAATTGCGTTGGTGTTCCATAGATATTGATTATAAACCGTAAACGGATTTATAACAATTGGATTATAAGAACAAATTACAGTATCTGATGGTAAAAATGCAGCAGGTGTAGGTTTAAAAGAAACCACAATATCATCAATTGAAATATTGCTACAGGCATCCGTTGCCTGCAGCTGGTAAGTACCTGATGCTGTTGCATTAAAAGTTGCATTTGTTGAACCATCCTGCCATAAATAAGAAACAAAACCTGGCTGTGCATTTAAAATAACAGGGCTGCCTGCACAACCATTCTTATCTGGCCCAAGATTTACATTACCTGGTAAATTTTGCAATGCCATTGTAATATTGTTACTGTTTACAACAGGTGTTGTTAAACAGGTAGATATTAAATTTGAAGTAAGCACACAGTTGATAATATCGCCATTGGCAATACTGTTATCGGTATAAACAGGAGTATTTGTGCCCACATTAATTCCATTTTTTTTCCATTGAAATGCAGGTGATGAACCACCGTTGGTAATAGCGGTATTAAAAGTTACCAATGTGCCCGGACAAATATTATTTGCGGAAGCGGTAACCGTTATTGTAGGTGTTACCGCAGGGATTATTACCATTACTACCTGGTTACTGGTTGCTGTGGGTGAGGTTAAACAACCAAGGCTGGAAGCAAGTACGCAGGTAATAATATCGCCATTATTCAAAGCATTGTCTGTATAAGCAACATTGTTTGTGCCAACATTAATTCCATTCTTTTTCCATTGATATGCAGGGGCAACACCTCCATTTGTTTCTACAGCAGTTAAAGTTATGGCAGTACCAAAACAAATATTATTCGCAGATGCGCTTATAGTAATGGCAGGTGTAACAGGCAGACTTACTGTAATTGTAATATTGTTGCTGGTTGAATTTGGAGTTGTAATACAGGTTCCATTGGAAGTAAGTACACAATGAATAACATCGCCGTTAATGAGGCTATTGTCTGTGTAAGTATTGGAGTTGATGCCTACATTAATTCCGTTCTTCTTCCATTGGTACACAGGTGTGGTACCACCATTCGAAGGTACTGCAGTAAATGTTACAGGTATGCCTGCGCAAATACTGATTGCAGATGCTGTTATATTTATTGCAGGTGCCGTGGGCGTATTTACGGTTAACAGGGCAGATAATGAATTTGTATTACCACATGAATTGGTTACCACACAACGGTATTTGTAATTATTCATGGCTATGGAAGCGGCTGTAATATTTAGCGTGTTTGTGGCTACACCTGAGTAGGTAGCGTTGTTGGTAAGATCAACCCAACCTGCACCCATATCTACCTGCCACTTATAGCTGACTGCATTAAGTGCATTAATTGAAAAGGATACATTAGTACCTGCACATACAATGCTGTCTGTTGGTTGAGAATTTATTGTAGCAGATGTGCAGACTACAGTGTTTCTTAAAATTGTAACTGCATTTGCGTTCCTGGCTGTGGCAGCAATATCAGGTAATCCATCACCATCCATATCTCCAATAGTTACAGCTGTTGGCCCGGCCCCCATTAAATAATCTACTTTAGGGATAAATTGTATTAATCCAATACTGCTTATATTTTTGTATAGAGAAATTATAGAAGCAAATCCAGTATTATTTGTTATTGCTAAATCAAGTTTACCATCGCCATCTAAATCACCAATAGCCACTTTTTGAGGGAAGTCGCCTACAAACAAATCGATTTTGGGGTCAAAAGAAATTGTTCCTGGGGTACTTGTGTTTTTAAAAACAGAAGCATTTAAAGATCCATTGTTTGAATTTACTATATCCGGTTTACCATCTCCATCCAGATCACCAACAGCAATTCCCCAAGGCCGTGTTCCTGATAAAAGATCAACTCTCGGTGCAAAAGAAATACTACCAGTTGTACTTGTGTTTCTAAAAACAACAACTTTGTTTGGGGTTTCAGTAGCTACAGCAAGGTCAGGTTTCCCATCTCCATCAAAATCCCTGACTACAACAGCTCTTGGGGCAAAACCTGTTGAAAAACTAACTGCCGATGCAAACGCTATTGTTGTCACAGAACCTGTGTTTCTTAAAACGGAAACTGTGAATGCATTTACATCAGTTGTTACAATATCGGGTTTTCCATCTCCATCTATATCTCCTGCAGCAATTCCTTCAGGATTTGTGCCAGTTGTAAAATCAACATTTGGAGCAAATGAAATTGTTCCTACTGAGCTTGTATTTTTGAAAACAGAAAGACTACTGGCATCCCAGCTAGTCATTGCAACATCTTGATCACCATCACCATCAAAATCTCCAGAAACAACAGCATCTGGACGGCCAGGTGTTGTAGTTTCTAAATTAAGGTTATAAGAAAGATTTCCAATGGTACTATTGTTTTTTAATAGTGAAAATGTGGCCGCATCAATATTAGGAGTAATAAAATCCGGTTTTCCATCTATGTCTAAATCAGTATTGGAAATGGCATGGGGATGAAAACCTACTGCAAAATTTACAAATGCATTAAAAGATGCAGCATTAAAAACTGGCCCTGCACCTGAAAAAATCACATGAAATGGTTGCCTGGAATAAGCCGTTAAATTATTATTGAGAGTCGTTACAGTAATAGGATCATAAGTTGTACCAATAGGTACTGTAACTGTTAAAGATGTTGCAGTTGCAGCAGAAACAGTAGCTTTTACTGCGCCAAAGAAAACAATATTGTTTGAAATTGTTGGGCTAAAACTTGTCCCACTAATAGTTACAACAGTTCCTATTGGCCCAGTTGTGGGTGTAAATGAACTTATTGCAGGTTGTGCAAAAAGCTTAATTGCAATTAAGAAAACCATGAAAAAAAGTAAATACTTTTTCATGTAGGGATGATTAGGTTTGAGTAATACTTATATGTGAATATATAAATAATTATCTGCATTTCAAGTGGAAAGTAATTATTTCACCTTATCCAGCTGCTGCTCAATTTTCAGCAAGACATCTGTCATTTCTTTTTCTAAAGCGGGATTGGTATCATCTTTTGATTGTGTGGCATACCAGATTAATACCATGGCTACATAATCCTGCATGTCTTTGCCGGCAAACTGGGTTTTAAATTCTACAATTTTATCGTTGATGGTTTTTAAAGTGCGGCGTATGGCTTCTTCATCAGATGGGTTGGTTTTAATGCGGTAGGTACGGTCGCCAATTACAATATTTACGGGGATGAGTTCTGCCATGATTATTCACTTAGTATGCCAATACATTTATCAATTTCACGAATGTACTGGCTGATGTTTTTTTCAAATGCTTTTTTATCTGCTTCGTTCATTTTACCGGCGGCAGCTTTTAAGATGTTTATTTTTTCGTGCAGGGCTGTTATTTGCTGATTGTCTTTTTCTTTTGCCTCTTTCAATTGCTTTATCAACTCACTTTGCTGCATGTTTTGTTTTTGCAATAGCTGATGGTTCTTCAGCAGTTGCTGAAGTTTGTCGTTGATGCGTTTGATATGTTGTTCTAAGTCACTCATGCCCCAAACCCCTAAAGGGGCTTTACAGTATAATTGTTTAAGTGTATTCTGTTTTTTTAATAGTTAGCTCATTTTAATTAAAGGATCCAAATTCCCCCTTCAGGGGGTCAGGGGTTTTTTATTTCCTGATCTCGGCACCCAATTCTTTTTCATAAGCCCCGATGATCTTATTCATCATGCCGTCAATATCCTTATCAGTCATTGTTTTTTCTTCGTCTAAAAAAGTAAAGCTGATGGCCATTGATTTTTTGCCGGCACCAATCTTTTCACTTTCAAATATATCAAACAAACTGATGGAAGTTAATTTATTTACCCTTGCAGCTGCTGTTGCTTTTTCTACCGCCTCAAAAGGGAGGGTCTTGTTTACAATAATTGCCAGGTCGCGGTTTACGGCCGGGTATTTACTAACGTCTTTATGCTGAATATTTATTTTCTTATTCAGTTTCAGCAAACGGTCCCAATTAAGATCGGCATAAAAAACCGGTTGCTTAATATCAAAGCGATCCAGTTTGCCGTTGCTTACTAAACCAATTTTAGCAATTTTATCATTCTTAATAGAGGCCTGTAGTGCGTTTGATAAATCCGGATTTTCTGCTTCGGCATAAACATCGGTTTTTAAACCCAACACATTCATTATCTTTTCAAACACGGCTTTTATAAAATAGAAATCTGCTTTTTCTCCTTTTGCTTTCCAGCTATCGGTAGTTTTATTGCCGGTAATATAAATGGTCAGGTGATTGTCTTCCGTATATTTTCCGGCTTCATTAACGCTGTACGTTTTTCCAAATTCAAAAAATTTCAGGTTGCTGTTTTTGCGGTTCAGATTATAAGCAATGGAAGTAAGCCCAGTTTCCATCATAGCCGGCCGCAGTATATTTAACTCCTCACTTAAATTGTTTATCATCTTCACCGTCTTTTCCAAAACAGCATCGCTGTAATAAGCACTGTTGGTAATGGAGTTTGTAAATATTTCCTGAAAGCCGGAGCCGGCCAGGTATTCGGCCATTTTTTCTGTGTAGGCAGCTTCATGCGCCAGGGTTTCCACCGCAGGTGCAATGGTTATCATGGTTGGAATATCAACATTGTCCAATCCGTCAATACGCATAATTTCTTCAACAAGATCGGCAGCAATACTGATATCGGGTTTGCTGAAAGGAACCGTAAAACGCATTTCATCGTCACCTTCTTTTATCAATTCAAAACCCAGGCTGTATAAAATATTTTTAACGGTATCGCCATGGTAATTTTTACCGCTTAATTTTTTCAGGTAATGATATTTTAAAGAAACTTCTGTTTTTTCTTTTGGTGTTGGGTACACATCAATGATATCGCTGGCAATTTCGCCACCGGCAATTTCTTTCATTAGCGTGGCGGCTCTTTTTAAAACATGAACGGTGTTGCTGATGTCAACGCCTTTTTCAAAACGGGCGGCGGCATCGGTACGCAGGCCATGCCGCAAAGATGTTTTGCGAATGGAGGTTGGATTAAACCACGCACTCTCTAAAAAAATATTTTTGGTGGCAGCAGTTACACCGCTGTGCATACCGCCATACACACCACCAATGCACATGGGTGCTTCTGCATTGCATATCATCAGGTCTTCGGCTGATAATTTTCTTTCTTTTTCATCCAGCGTAACAAAAGGAGCTCCTTCCGGTAGATTTTTTATGATCACTTTCTTTCCGGTAATGGCATCTGCATCAAAAGCATGCAGCGGCTGGCCGGTTTCATGCAAAATAAAATTAGTGATGTCAACAATATTATTAATGGGCCGCAGGCCAATGCTTTTTAATTTTTGCTGCAACCAGTCAGGGCTTTCAGCAATGGTTACGCCTTCGATACTTATGCCGGCGTAACGTTGACAGGCTTCTGCATTTTCAATAACCACATCCATTTGCAGGCCCTGGTTATCGGGTTTAAAATTATTTTTAAAAGGCGATTTTACAACCGTATCTTTTTTATTGTGGTGCGATAAATAAGCACATACATCCCTGGCAACACCCAGGTGGCTCATGGCATCAATGCGGTTTGGCGTAAGGCCAATTTCAAAAATAAAATCATCGGTCAATTTAAAATATTCAGCAACTGTAGTGCCAACGATGGTTTCGGCCGGCAGCACCATAATACCAGCGTGGCTTTCGCCCAAACCAATTTCGTCTTCGGCACAAATCATTCCCTGGCTTTCTACACCACGGATCTTTGCTTTCTTCATGGTCATTGGCTCGCCGGTAATGGGATAAATGGTTGAGCCGATTGTGGCAACAACCACTTTTTGTCCAACAGCCACATTTGCAGCACCACAAACAATCTGCAGTTTTTCTGCCATACCAATATTTACAGTTGTGACGCTTAATTTATCGGCATCGGGATGTTTTTCGCAGGTAATTACTTCACCAATCACCAACCCATTTAGTCCACCTTTTACAGCCTCGTATTTATGCAGGCTTTCTACTTCAAGGCCAATAGAAGTAAGTATTTTGCTTAACTTTTCCGGTTCAATTATTTCGGGTAAATATTCACTAAGCCAGTTGTAACTAATAATCATC
>JANMWP010000056.1:0-5164 GCA_031394065.1 Chitinophagaceae bacterium | reverse complement strand
GCAATAATTGCAATTGATTGCCGGATGTTGCTGTTAGTGCTGTAGCTGTATTCGTCCAGATATTACCTTCATCGTCCTGCAATAAGTTTATTACTTTATTTGCAGAAAGGGTTTTGCTGTTATATTGCTGCGCCGGTTGGTAGTTTGCGACCTTGCGTAGTAAACCGTTTTCCTCTGTGCCTATCCATAAAGTTTTTTGCGAAACGAGCAATGCATTTACCTGTCCGTATTTCCAGCTGGAATCGGAAGCCGGAACAGTGATCTTACCGCTGTTGTGATCATATAGGCAAAATCCTTTTTCCTGTAAACCAATCCAAAAAGTATTTTTACCTGCTGTAGTTATAGCAGTTACATAATAATCCGGCAGACCTTCTTTGGGGCCAATTACGTTAACTTTTATCTTACCGTTTACATTTTTACAAATATTGATGCCGGCATCGGTAGCCGCCAGCATGTCGCCATTGGCTGCCTGCACAAGTGCATGTATATGTAGGTCGCTCAGGCCATTGGCTGCATCAATTAAAAAAAGATGATTGTTATTGAAATGGTAGATACCCTCTCCATTGGTGGCAATCCAGATATTATTTTCCTTATCCTGCAAAAAGGAATTAATGGCCACACCCGGATTTCCTTCTTCTGGTTCAAAATATTCTAATGTGGAATTTATTTTTTTAGCGATACGTCCGTTTTTAAAACCAACCCAAAGCTGGCGGGTGTTGTCCTGGAATATGGCGGTGACTGTATCTTTTACTCCGGGCTTAGAAAAATTTATTTTTTTAAAGTTAATGCCGTCAAATGAGTAAAGACCGTTGGTGGTTCCTGCAAAAATATAGCCCTCGTCCGTCTTATATACTGTGTTTATTTTTACCGGATGATTATTTTCTGTAAGGTTGAATGATTTAAATCCAAACTCCTGGGCATGAATGCCGGGTATCAAAACACAGGTAAGTAATATGGTCAGTATGGTTCTCATCAGCGTAAAAAAGTGGCTGGTTATTTTTCGTTCAACTCTGTTTTTACCTCTACCTTTATATCGGATGCCAGCTTTTGGTTCATTACTTTTGGTATATCGATATTATGGTCTGCAAGTAAAACAATAAAATTTGATATAACGCTCACGACGCCATTTTTAATGGTAAGATTGCATTTAATGATACGTTCCTGTACCACACCGTGAATAAACAGGTTACCCTTTGCTCTTACGTTGTAAAGACCATCTCTGTGCAGGTCAATATTTTCAATTATTTTTCCTTCAAATGTAGCCTGGGGATATTTATCACTTTCGAGATGATTTTCATTAAAGTGCTTCTTCTGTGTGGAAATTTTGAATCCTTTAAAAGTCTTGATATTGATGGCAAAAGAAAACTGCCTGGTGTCCGGATTCAACCATCCCTCTAACTGGTTGCTGCCTGCTTTGATCAACTCTAATGGCGCATCCGAAGTAAATGTGATAGTACCGGTTTTGGCAGAAAACAGTAAGTTTGGAGCATTAGCATAAGCCGACGATAATACCAGTATAAAAAAAAGAAGAAGGTGTTTTCGTTTCATTAAGTAAATTCTTTTGACAACTGTTATCCCGTAGCCGGTCTTAAAAAACAATAACCTGATTTTGATGATTTTTTGAAATCTGTTTTATTGTACCTGATACTTTAGGTATTTTGACCCAGGCTTTTTTAGCCTGAGCATTTCCGATATTTATTGACCCTTTATTATAGAAATAAAATCCGGTTGCCGCACCAATAACGACCATTGCTGAAAGGGAAAATATGATATATTTTTTTCGTGCTGATAAATAAGTATAAAGATAAACTTGTTATCAGTAATTGTACGTATCAGGCAACTGAACGGGTTAAATCCGATACTAAACAGGAATTATTAAGTACTAAACGGGAAATTGAAAGCTTAGTTACCGCTAACAATAAAATTTTCTACGGGAATACGGTTGCTGATACTTTTTGCGAGGGTCATTTCATCGGCATATTCCAGCTCGCCGCCAAAAGATATGCCACGGGCGATGGTTGTTATTTTTACAGGAAACTGCTTTAATTTTTTGCTGATGTAGTAGATGGTGGTATCGCCCTGTATGGTTGGGCTGAGGGCAAAAATAATTTCTTCAATTTCTTCTTTTGCAATACGCTCAACCAGTGCATCAATGGTTAATTGCCCGGGCCCGATGCCATCAAGCGGAGAAATGATACCACCCAAAACATGATAGATGCCGTTGAACTGCTGTGTGCTTTCAATGGCAATTACATCCCGTATATTTTCAACCACGCAAAGCATTTCCTGCTTACGCATGGTATTGCTGCAGATATTGCAAAGTGTTTTGTCGGAAATATTATAACAGCGACTGCAAAATTTTATTTCATTCCGCATGCGGGCAATGATTTCGCTGAATTGATTTACTTCTGATGTATCCTGTTTAATAAGATGGAGTACCAAACGTAAGGCCGTTTTTTTACCAATGCCGGGTAGTTTGGCAAATTCATTCACAGCATTTTCTAAAAGAGAAGAAGAAAAAATCATGGAGCAAAGTTAGTGGATAATGAAATAATGGATAATTGATAATTTTTTAAATTCAATACAGTTGGCAATATAGATTAGTACAATAAACCAGAGGCATTGTCCATTATCAATTAAAAAATTATCCATTAAAGCTTTATGTCCCGTTCATTATCCCAATTGGCCCGTACTGCTATTTTTTGAGTTAGTGTAATGGCTTTTTCAGGCTGTAGTTTTTTTGAATAATTGCCGGGGTCCCATTTACCGTTGTTGTTGTCATCAAACAATATCCGTATTTCGTATTCGCCGGGCACTACAAATTTATTACTCCATTCAGATGCGTTCAACGGATAGCTTTTTTTAGTTTCTTCTCCCTGCACAAATTGCAGAACCGGGTGTTTGGTTAAATCAAGATTACTGAAACGTAAAACCACATTACCATAATCTGATTGTTCTTTTACATTAAACCGGATGGTATCAATTTTGCCAAGATGATTGTTTGCTGAATCAGAGATTGCAGTGGTATCCATAATGAGACGATACTGTGCAGCTTCCTGCCATTTTACAGTTAATGTAATTTTTGTACGGCTGCTGTCAATTGTCCAAATGGTTGCAGGTATTGGTTTGTAATTGGTATCTCTTAAAATTAATTTTTCCGGCTCAAATTTTTTCAACGGGTTATTAAGGCTCAGCTCAAACGGGCTCAATAAATCCTGGCTTTGTAAACCAGGTGTTGCCGTGTACTGCAATCGTTTATTAATAACCCGCTTTACCGTTTTAGTATTACCGCTTTCTTTCTCTAAAGCCGAAGCGTATAAAACAACCGGTTCTGTTTTTTCAGAAACCGTTACCGCAGCATCGGCAAATGCAAAAATTTCTTTTTTTGAATTGTACGTTTTACCACCATCGCCATCTTTTAAGGCATAAATATTAAAACTGCCTGCCGGTAAATTCACAAAAGTAAAACTGCCATCGCCACTGAGCCTGGCTACATAATCGGGCCTGTTTTTTTGTACTGCAGAGTCATTTGTTTTGTGGTAAAGCAATGCCAGTAAAGTACTGTCAACCTTGCCGGTTTCGGCAAGTATAACTTTACCTCTAAGCATAAAACTGTCTATTTGATTACCGGTAGAAAAAATAAAGGTAAAATCTTTCAATGGGTTGCCTTCATTATTATCAATAATGGCATTGCCAAAATTGATGCTGTATGTGGTGTTTGGTAACAACGTGTCTTTAAGTTTTACGGTTACTGTTTTTAACTTAAAATCTATGGAAGGTTGTTTTTTAGGCAGCGGAGAAATTAATACATTGGTTTGTGGATCTTTTAAATCAACGTATTCATTAAACGTAAGGGTAATTTTATTGCCGGTAACATTGGTGCTTTTAAGTTTTGGCGTTGTATTTAATAAACGGGGTGGTATGCTGTCTTTAGGTCCACCGGTTGGCATACCTATCTGACCACAGCCTGTTGTGCTGATTGTAATGATATATAACAGCGAAACAATAAAAAATGAAAAGAGGATAGTTGTTAATCTCATCAATTGCAATTAAAATACAAACTTAACCTCTTTGATTTGTTTAGAAGTCATAAAAATTCTTAAAACTGTTAATCGGCTGTTTCTTCTTCCAGATCATGCAGCGCAACCGCCAGCTTATTATTCTTTACAAAATTGCACCAGTGACAATCTTCTTTTCCGCAGCCGGTATAAAAATCACGGGCCTGAATTTTATGCCAAACATCGGTTATTTGTTGCTTAACTGTTTCCATATCCTGCGGATTGATAACAATTTTTTCTTTGCGGTATTCTCCTTTTTTATCTGGCTCAATAAAGTCAAATTCGGTGCTTATTACTCTCCAGTCTTTCTGTTCGTAATTGTCAACTAAAATTTTATAGAAGACAGCCTGTCGCCAATAATCGCCGCCATTGGGGTCTTTATCAGATGGAGATTTCATTTTAGGCAGTGCATTATCAATATTACCCGATTTGTAATCAACCACATTTACTTCCTTGCCATTAAACTCCAGTTTATCCAGCTTACCTTTTATGGGAACGCCGTTTACTACAATGCCACGAATATTCCTTTCTACAGCCACTACTTTGTTCCAGCTGTTGATATATTTATCATAATAATTACGTAACACTTCGTCGCCGTATTCCATACGCCTGTCAAATGCTTCCTGGGTAAAATTTTCACGGTGTTTGTGCATGTACCAGTTAAAGTCAGCAATCATTTCTTCTTTAGATGGAAAGATTGCTTTGCCGCTGTCCTGCATTTTCCTGAATAATTTTTCCAATGCATGGTGTATGGCGCTTCCAAATTCAAGCGACTCACTTTTGCCTGATGGGATGCGGATGAGGTTTTTATAATAAAATCCAAGCGGACAATTTAAATAAGCACTCAGAGCGGTAACATTCATTACAAACTTATCCAGTATGGAAGCAATAAAATCTTCTTCTGCCTGTTCAATCTCGGGCGCTTGTGCAGTAAAATGCAGCAATTCAAATTCCATTTGCTGTTCTTCTGTCAATGTTATTTTTTCAGCCGGCATATCATGCTCTTCCTGAATTTCGGCAATAAACATAGATGGTTCCAGTTCCTTGCCATCGTTTTTATATTTTGCATAAGAGATATACAAATGTTTTTCTGCACGGGTTAAAGC
>JANMWP010000035.1:0-1635 GCA_031394065.1 Chitinophagaceae bacterium | reverse complement strand
TCGCTATACGGATGTTTATGAACTGAAGAAAGCAGTTACCACCGAATTGAATATTGAAGGCAATTGTACCGAACAAAGTTTTGTTGACCTGGTGTTGGCCAATAAACCAACGCAGGTAACGCTGGTGCCAGATGCCGTTGGGCAACTCACTTCAAACCATGGATGGAATACGATTGAACATGCTGCTTACTTAAAAGACATTATTGCAGTTTTTAAAAATGCCTGCATACGGGTTTCAATTTTTGTTGACCCGGTGGTGGAAATGGTTGAAGGAGCAAAAGCAGTTGGCACAGACAGGGTTGAATTGTACACAGAGTCTTATGCTAAGCAGTTTTCAGTTGGCAGTTTGCAGTTGGCAATAGAGCCTTTTATTGCAGCAGCTAATAAAGCAAATGAATTGGGTTTAGGCATTAATGCCGGTCATGATCTTGATTTACAAAATCTCAAATACTTCTCTGATAATATACCCGGCTTACTGGAAGTTTCTATTGGCCATGCATTGATATGCGATGCTATTTATTTAGGGTTAGAGAATGCAGTGCAGTTGTATAAGCGGCAGTTAAAATAAGTTGAGTATATTTAGTTGTGCAATGCCGTTAAACCGGGATTAATAAACTAACTACTTATGAAAAGAATTCTTCCATTCTTTTTTACCTGCCTGTGCATATCTTATAGTTATGCCCAAACTAATGCAAGGGACAGCCTGAAACAATTACTTCAAAAAGAAAAAACCGACACCGGCCGTGTGTTGCGTTTAGCTGACCTGAGTTTTGAATACCAGGAATCAAAACCGGATACAGCTATGGCATTGGCATTAGAAGCCTATTCCCTTGCTATCCGCATTGGCTTTGCAAAAGGAGAAGCAGAAAGTTTGAACAGGATTGGAAATACCTATTATAATTTTGGCAATTATCTTAAAGCAATGGAAGTTTTTTTACAAGCTTTAAAGATCAATGAAAAAATTAAAAATCTCGATGGGATTCATAGAAACTATAACAATATTGGAAACATCTATAATGATCAGGAAGATTACCGGCAGGCTTTAGCTTATTACTATAAATCTAAATCCTTAACAGAAGAACTAAATAACTGGAAGATGAATTCCATCGTCTGTGCTAATCTATCATACACCTATTACAAATTAAAGATTTTTGATTCGGCAATGTTTTATACCCAACAGTCTTATGATATGGCATACCAGTTAAATTACCCACGTATAATTGGCGTTTCATTGAATGAAAAAGGAAGAATTCATTTTGAGTTAAGACAAAATACTTTGGCATTAGAATTTCATCGATTAAGCATTCCTTACTCCAAAGAAGCTAAAAACAACTTAAGGTTAAGCCAAACATTTTTAGACATAGCAAAAGTGTTTGAAAAAATCATGCAAAATGATTCTGTTCTTTTTTATGCAAGACAGTCATTAGTACTTGCCAGGGAAATGGGATTTATCTTAAATGTACGGGATGCAGGCAGATTTTTAACCGCTTATTACCGAAAACTGAATAAACCTGATAGTGCATTTTTTTACCTGGATATTACCAAAGCGGCCAACGATTCTTTATTCAACCAGCAAAAGAGTCATCAAATGCAAACCCTTGCATTTGATGAAAAAATAAGGCAGCAGGAAATTGC
>JANMWP010000003.1:0-1922 GCA_031394065.1 Chitinophagaceae bacterium | reverse complement strand
TGATTTTAAAACCCTGCGTATTTCATTTTTCAATGAATCGTGCATTACATCTTCATCGGTTTCATCACCACCCTTCAGTAAATCGCCCATGGCTACATCTTCTGCCTCATGCACGGGTGCATCCAGCGAAGTATGACGGGTGTTGCTTTGAAAAATGTTGTTGATCTCTGTTTCGCTCATCTCCAGTAACTCGGCTAACTCTTCAGTTGATGGCTCACGCTCATGTTCCTGTTCAAAAGCCATATAGGCTTTGTTAGCCTTGTTGTAAGTGCCAATTTTGTTTTGTGGTAAGCGGACTAATCTGCCCTGCTCTGCCAATGCCTGTAATATTGATTGGCGAATCCACCAAACAGCGTAAGAAATGAATTTAAAACCTTTTGTTTCGTCAAAACGTTGTGCCGCTTTAATTAAGCCGAGGTTACCCTCGTTAATTAAATCACTAAGAGAAAGGCCCTGGTGCTGGTACTGCTTAGCCACAGATACCACAAAACGAAGGTTGGCCTGTACCAGTTTGTCCAAAGCACGCTGATCTCCCATTTTAATCTTTTGGGCCAAAATGGTCTCCTCTTCAGGAGTAATCATCGAAATTTTGGAAATTTCCTGCAAATACTTCTCAACTGCCTGTGAATCACGGTTGGTAATTTGCGTTGCGATTTTAAGTTGCCTCATTGTCTTGTATTAGTTACTAAAATAGAACACTGAATAGACATGTTTTGTTGGGAAAACGTTGCAAATGGTTGGTTAATGCCTGAATTCCTGCTAAAAATGTGTGCAAAGTTACTAAATAATGGCCGGAATTCATAATGAAAGTGTATAAATAGGATGAATGGTGGATAAAAGAAAAGCTGCAAGGGTAATAGCTACAAGGGATAAGTCTGCTGATTGCTGAACCTTTTAATTTTTAAAAAACTACTGAAATAAAAAATTTGCCCCCTTGCAGCTATTACCCTGGCAGCTTTTTTGTAGCTCGTAGCCTGAAGCTTATATTTGCCCTATGATAACAGATTTACGTTCAGATACTTTCACCAAACCCTCTCCGGCCATGCTGGAAGCCATGTTTAAAGCACCTGTTGGGGATGATGTTTTTGGTGAAGACCCTTCAATCAATAAATTAGAAGCCATGTCGGCTGAAATGTTTGGTATGGAAGCTGCTCTTTTTTGTCCCAGTGGCACCATGACAAACCAGATTGCCATAAAATGCCATACCCAACCCGGCGATGAAGTGATTTGCGATAAAGTAAGCCATGTGTACATTTATGAAGGCGGAGGTATAGCTTTTAATAGCGGCTGCCAGGTAAAAGCGTTGGATGGAGACCGGGGTAGAATATCGGCTGCCCAAGTAATAGAAGCCATCAATCCTGATGATGTGCATAAGGCAAGAACAAAGCTGGTAAGCCTTGAAAATACAGCAAATCGTGGCGGAGGAAGCTGTTATAATTTTACTGATTTTCAACAAATTAAAGAAATCTGCTTAAATAATAAACTCAACCTTCATTTGGATGGTGCCAGACTTTGGAATGCACTGGTTGCCAAAAATGAAACGCCCAAACAGTACGGTGAAGTTTTCGATAGTATATCCATTTGTATGAGTAAAGGGATGGGGACACCGGTTGGTAGTCTGCTTTTAGGTAAGCAGGATTTCATTAAACAAGCAAGACGTGTTCGTAAAGTTTTTGGAGGCGGCATGCGACAGGCCGGTTATATCGCGGCTGCCGGTATTTATGCGTTGGAGAATAATATAGAACGCCTTGCAGATGATCATCAACATGCCAAAGAAATTGCAGAGGCTTTGGGCAAGAAAGATTTTATAGGCAAAATAATGCCCGTAGAGACTAATATTGTCATTTTTGAAGTAATTGGCTCATATGCACCTAAAACATTTTGCAAAAAATTGGAAGCGTATGATATTTTATGTCTTTCCA
>JANMWP010000709.1:0-4922 GCA_031394065.1 Chitinophagaceae bacterium | reverse complement strand
AAAGGCCGATACATTGTGCATTCGTACATTATAGGTTCCCGGTAAAGCAAACGTATGTGTAAATGTAGAACCCGGTGCATGGTTTTCTATGGCTGTGCCATCGCCAAAATCCCAAACGGTATTGGCTAAAGTAACAGTAGCCGGTGCAGTTGAAATATCTGTAAACGAAACCGGTACCTGTTCGCATGATGGTAATACGTATGTAAATGCCGCATGTGCCGTATCAAGCACGGTAATGGTATTGCTCATGGTATCAACACAACCGGCGGCAGTTGATGTAAACGTATACAGTATAGTATGGGTACCAATACCGGCAACCTGTGGACTAAACAATCCCGTTGGTGAAACACCCGGTCCACTGTAAGTACCTGAACCCGGCACACCACCAATTTCACTGGCCTGTGTAATCTGGAATGGAGGAACCAGCAAACAGCTGTTTGGCATATTATTAAACTGAACCAGCGGTGCTGCATTAACAGTGATGTTGGCCAGTTTATCATTTACACAAACCCCGCCTGAATAAGCCCTGTACCTGATCTGAAATACTTTGGTTAAAGGTGTTTGAAAATTAGGATACAAATGTCTGTATACTTTACCGGTAAATGGATTGTTATCCAATTGGAAAACACCGGGGAAGTTTACATTATCCCAGTAGATTTCAATTTTGGTTATACTGCCAGGGAAAACGGTGGACGCCTCTACAATACCAACTGAATCATTTGCACAAAGTGTTGTAGGGTTATTTACATTAAAGTTGGCAACAGGGAAACTACCGTTTACAATTAATGTTTGAATAATTGTATCCCTGCAACCTCTAGCAAAATTCCATACTATTAACCGAACTGTATAAGGGCCTACAGCTGTATAACTATGGGTTGGATTTTGCAGGTTTGATGTATTAGGGTTCAGTATTGTGGCAAACGGATCGCCAAAATTCCAGTCCCAACGGTCAATAACCGCATTGGTTAGTTTACTGGTATCTAAAAATTGAGCATAAGTATCGCTTAAACAAACTTCAGGAATGATGAAGCCTGCCTGGGGACGGTTATTTATGGTTACAGGCACATTGGCAATTGGGTTACTGATACAACCTTTGCTGTTTGTTACAGTTAATGTTACATTATATACACCGGCTGCTGCATACACATGTGTAGGATTTTGTAAGGTACTGGTTGGCGGACCATCACCAAAATCCCATGTCCAGTTGGTTAATGTACCCACGTTTGGTACAGATCCATCGTTAAAAGTTATTACCCTGGTTTCGCAACTGGGTGCTGTATAAGTGAAAGCAGCAGTTGGTAATTGATTAACTAAAATATTGCCTGATAAACTGTTTTGTACACAGGTACCTGTAGTAGTTACGGTATAATTAAATAATCCTGCAAGAGTTGGTGAACCACTTATGGTAAACACACCACCTGCATAAGTACCGGTTACACCTGGCAATGCCGGAGTAAATACAACACCTGCACCTGTACCTCCACCTGAAATGGCATAAGTAATATCAGTTATTGCTGAATTTCTGCAAAGCTCCTGTGATGTGGTTGGCACAGCAGAAGTTAAAGTAATGGATGCATCCGGATTAACGGTAATAGTTCCGGTTGTGCCCGGTGTTACACATGGGCCGGTTGTGGTAACTGTATAAATAAATGGACTACCAACTGTGCTGGTTGGTGTACCCGAAATAGTAATAACACCTCCGGCAAAAACACCCGTAACACCTGGTGGTAAACCAGTTACACTTCCACCTGTTCCTGTTCCGCCAACGGCGTAAGTAATATTGGTTATAGCTACATTAATACAACGTGTTTGATTATCTGTACCAACTGCCGATGTTAATGTTAAGGTTCCGTCGCCGGTTACAGTAATGGTACCGGTTGCTGTAGGAATAATACATGGGCCGGTTGTTAAAACCGTGTAATTAAAAACACCGGCTGCTGTTGGTGTACCAGAGATGGTTATAACACCACCAGCAAAAACACCTGTAACACCGGCTGGTAATCCGCTTACGCTGCCACCCGTTCCTGAACCACCAACTGCATAAGTAATATTAACCAGTAGCGGCGTATTAATACATAAAGTTTGATTATCTGACCCCACTGCAGATGTTAAAGCCAAAGTAGCATTATCGGTAACGGTAATGGTACCGGTTGCCTGTGGTGTTAAACAAGGCCCGGTGGTAGTTACGGTATAACTAAAAATACCAGGTGCAGTTGGTGTGCCGGTAATTGTTATTACGCCGGCTGCATAAGTTCCTGTTAAGCCTGCTGGCAAGCCAGATACAGCACCTCCGGTGCCGCTTCCGCCAATATCATAACGGATATCTACAATCGGATTATTAATACAAACAGTTTGGTTATCATTATCGCCAGCTCTTAAAGTAACGGTGGCATCGGCGGTTATAGTAACTGTAACTGTTTGGCCGCTTATATTTCGGGTGCAGGTACCAGTTAATTCATTCCGCACACTTAAGAGTTCATAAATAAAAGTACCGGCTACATTAGTTGGCGCTTGTATTGTTAAAACCCCGCCCACACTTGGTGCACTCGCAATTGGTGCACCTCCGTTTATGCGGTAAGTAAAAATATACTCGGGGGTTCCAAGCGTTCCTGTAAAAACTACATCTGGCCCTACAGGTGCATTTATACAAACAGGGGTTGTATTACCACTAATGGAGGCATTGGGCAAATCGGGTACAGTTACATTTTGCACAAGAGTATCACTTAAACAACCTGGTGTTGTAATACTGGCATGGCGTATTTGTTTAACTCCCGGAGTGGTAAAAGTATGTGTAGCAACCCTAACACCATTACCTGAATAAACAGTTTTTAAATTTGTAACAGGGTCATAAAACTCCCACCATTGCTTATAAGTAGGTTTAGGTATTTGTGGTGTGGTTTCTGTTGCTACAACTGGTAATAGATAACAACCAGGTGCCGGAGCATTAAAACTTGCTGTAGGTGGGTCACTGATTTGTATCGGAAATACATAATCTTTTGTACTTCCACACCCTTCATTAGTACTGGTGTAGCCGGTAACAAAAAGGGTATCAACAGGTGGCGTAGTAAAATAATAAGTTGTAGGTAAAGAGTACCAGTTAACCTGTCTGCCATTTCTTATATTGGTAGAATCTATAGCAACTTTTGGTGGCGACCCTACTGTGCCATAATATACTATTGGAAAATTATTAGGTATTATTAAAGCCGGATTACTCAAATCCCATCTTAAGGAATCGAACCTGATGGCAACCGGAGGCGTCCCCAGTGATGAGTCAGGAAAATAAACTTTAAATCTAAAAGGCGCATTGGTACAAACTGAAGGTGATGTTTCAATACCATAAGTTGTTTCTATTTCTAAAGCTCTGCTTAAGTCTTTTACATTTGTTCCGGCTGAATATGCATAAGATTCAAACTGACCTCCCTGATAGCCATATAAGATGGCATTAAATCCACTATCGGCTGTTAAGTAATGTGAGCCGTTTACAGTAGGATTAAACAAATGCCTTAAATACGAATACCCGGGTATATTTGCTGCCGCCACAAAAGCAGTTGTGGGTGCGGCTCCATCTATTTTAAAACTGCCTGCAGCAGCAGTTTGAATTAAAACATTAATCCATTGCCTGGTAATATTTTGTTGTGTTGAAGCAAAAACAGTTATATCCTTAATATTTTGTTCTATGGGATTGAGCATCACCATATCAGGATCTCCGTTATTAGAACCGGAACAAGCACTTGTTTGTAAATAATGAGCAACAGAAATGGGCTTATCAGCAGTTATACTTGTTACTGCATTCAATAAAACAGGGTTTGATGTAAAACCAGCCGGATATATCTGGCCTGCATTTAAATTTGCCACTATTGCCCCGTTAAAATATACGGTAGTATTATCTTCAGCAGCCATTACCCTATATGGATTTCCCCTGTTAGTATAATCTCCAAAAGGAATGAAACCAAAATTTTTACCCCAGGAAGTTACAGGATACATCTGTTGAAAAAGAGGATCAACAGATGTACCATTACAAGTAGGACCGCTTGATCCAATGGTTACTCCAGAGTTGCCGGAAAATACTGCAATTGGTAAACAAGGATTCGAACCTGATCCAATAGATTCAATTAATGTTCCGGTAACATCAGATGTTGACTGGTACTGGTACATATCTCCTGCATTAGGAAAAACTATTGTAAATGTAGAACCTATTACACCGTTTGCATAGGGTGTAACCTCTACCTGGGTATTTGGCTGTGTGGCTATAATTTGAAATTGTGATCTTGAATTTTGAGTTGGTTGACCCGGACCTCCTGTACCACTTGAAGCAGTGTGTGTGAAACTGGATGCTCTGTATTTTTTTCCTAAAACATTTGTAGGCAACAATAAAGTAGCAGCACTTCGGGCATTACCATATTGCTGTACATAGGCTACAACAGCAGGTTGACCAGGATCTACTTTTATCTTTATTGATTTTTGAATAACAAGTCCCGACTCTGCGTTAAATATATGAGCAAGATTATGTGGTATATTTATTGGCACAATGCCATTTGCTGCTACAGAAAAATTAGCAGAAAATGAGCCATTTGTAATCGTTACTGTTCCACTACTTGCTAAATCTGAAGTTATCCAGATTGTCATCTGACCAACTGCTGCACCATTAGGTATATGATTGGGGAAACATAACCAAAATTCTTTTCCCTTATTACTGAAATCCTGCCCAAAAGCAGCTACTGATGTTACAAAAATGATGGCGAGAAGTATTATTTTTCTCATAATGCGTTTGTTAAAATTACGTTTATAGATATACTATGAAATCCTGATATCGGGATGCTGTTTTTAGGGGTAACGTTGCCTTACAAGGATAAAAGAAATTAACAGTTTTTTCACAAGGGTAACAGGTTGCCAAATATAGTCATTAAAACTAAAAAAGCTAC
>JANMWP010000632.1:0-2249 GCA_031394065.1 Chitinophagaceae bacterium | reverse complement strand
AACAAAATGGGGATTCAAAAAAAACATTAATTTCTGCAGCACAAATCCTGCACCCGGCGTAGATTATAAAAAACGTACCGTTTTAGCACCTGCCGAACTGTAACAATTATTTGATAAGAACAAACAGGCTGCCGGATTTTTTGCAAGCCTGGCATTTACCCATAAAAGAGAATATGTTGAATGGATCATCAGTGCTAAAAGAGATGATACCAGGCAGGTACGCCTGAAAACTACCATTGAGAAATTAACAGCCGGTAAGAAAAATTATAATGAAAAATAGGAAACACATTGTTGTGCTCTCTGGTGCAGGAATCAGTGCAGAAAGCGGCCTGAAAACTTTCAGAGACAGTGATGGTTTATGGAACGGTTACGATGTGTATGAAGTGGCTTCTCCGCAGGGATGGCACAAAAATCCCCAATTGGTTTTAGACTTTTATAATGCACGCCGCAAAGATGTAGCAGCCGCTTTACCAAACGCTGCTCATATTGGATTAGCCGAGCTGGAAAAAGATTTTGAGGTAACCATCGTTACTCAGAATATTGATGACCTGCACGAAAGGGCCGGCTCAACTAAAGTATTGCACCTGCACGGCGAAATTTTTAAAATGCGAAGTGAGGCCGATGAAGAAAATATTTTTGAAATAAGGGGAGATATTAACCTGGGCGATACCGCTGCCGATGGTTCACAACTGCGGCCGCATATTGTTTGGTTTGGCGAGGCAGTGCCCATCATGGAGAAAGCAGCAGCTACTTTACATGATTGTGATTATTTTGTAGTAGTTGGCACATCGTTACAGGTTTACCCGGCGGCATCGCTGTTGTATTATGCACCACCTTATTTACCCAAGTTTATTATTGATAAAAAGATACCCCTAACAGAAAAACAGGAAAATCTGCACCTTATTGAAATGCCTGCAACGGAGGGAGTGGCGGAGTTAAAAAATATATTATTGAGTTGATTGTTACAGGGCTGGCGGTTAATAGATTTTAAAACAAATACTCTTTCAAAAAATTTTGCGCCCTGCATACTTTTATTTCTGAAAAATAATAATCACTAATATCTTCAGTTATAATTGCATCACATTTATTATTTATAGCTGCATAATATTCAATACCATCTTCAAAATCATTTACCTGCCTGTTTTCTAAAGCCTGCAATACCTCATTTTTACCAACACCGGTAATTAATAATTTTCCTGAAAGCAGTTTAATCTTTTGTTTTGCCATGTTGGTACCGCTCTTTTTTTCGGCAAAATAAAAAGCAATGGCTAAGCAAACAGGGGAGGTGTAAACTGTAAATTTTTTATTATCGGCCAGACTTACAATCCGGGCTGCATAAGTAAATAACGGATACTCTTTATTTAATACCGAAACCAGAATATTGGTATCTAAAAATATCCTCATTTTTTACTTTTAAAATACTCGGCTTTTAAATCTTTATTTTTTTTGCTTTGGTTTGATATTCTACTTCGCCTTCGGCAACTATACTAACCCAATCAGAAATGGGCAAATCTTCAAGAGACTGATAACTGTTGCTGGTAACTTTACGCAATAAAAATTCGGTAAGCCGGGAGAGGCTTATGTTATTCTTTTCGGCATATTTTTTTGCCTTTTTAATAACCGTTTCATCAAAACTTAAAGTGATTTTTGCATCCATAATACAAAATTATACGACAAAGACAATTATTTTATACGTACAATAAGATATATTACTAAACCCCGGTTTCTGTAAACCTTATTCCGGTATTTTCAAGTTCATTCAGTACCGGCTCATAAATCTCTTTAACAGTTGGTATATGCAAGCCTTTGAGCTTAATGGTTTCTTTTAAAATTAATTTAGCGGCAATGCCCAGCGGTAACCCTACAGTTTTAGCCATAGCTGTAAGCAGACTGTCTTCGCCCTTTACAACCAGGCAGCTTTTAAGACTGTTTGTTTTTCCGTCCAGCTCATATTCAAATTCATGCAGCATAACAATCATGTCTTTATCTACAGGTTCCATTTTCAGTTTTGTCTCCACTAAAAATTGTAAGATATCTGCCGATGTTTTTGCTGTTGAAGGAACGGCTGTTTCATCAAACAAACCCAGGTATTGCAGCATCCCTTTATTTGCTGCATTTACGAAAGGTAAAATAGCAGCTGACCATTTTGCAAATGTCAATCCCGCTGCATCAATATTTTCTGTTTCGTTGGTTAAACCTGCATGTACAACAGCGTTCCATCCTTTAAAAAAATCAACATGGCGTAAAGT
>JANMWP010000593.1:0-1602 GCA_031394065.1 Chitinophagaceae bacterium | reverse complement strand
TGGGATGCCGACAGCGATGATAAACTAATGATGGCATCTTATGCCGGCGGTATGAGCATTGCCTACAGCCAGGTAGGTGTGGCACATGCAGTAAGTTATGGCCTCAGTTATTTACTGGGCACCAAACATGGTATTGGCAATTGCATTGTGTTTGATAAACTGGAAGAATTTTATCCCGAAGGCGTAAAAGAATTTAAATACATGGTGCAAAAAAACAACATCGATATACCACAACATGTTTGCGCCAATTTAAGCGATGAAGATTTTAATAAGATGATAAATGTATCGCTGGGCATGAAACCGCTTTGGGAAAATGCATTGGGTGCCGATTGGGAAAAGCAGATGACGAGGGAGCGGTTGAGGGCGTTGTATGAGTTGTTGTAGGTTTTAAAAAGGCAAAATAAATAACGCTTCCTTTATAAAAATTTGTTTTTTCATCAGTTCTATTTAAGGAAACTGATAAACTATTTTCCAGTCAGCAAGCCCAATTTGTAAACTTTCATTCCAATAGGTAAGCTCTATCATTTGTATAGTTTTATATTGAAAATTAATGCTTTTCTATACAAATAGTGATGTATATTTAGGAGTTGTACGCAACCCTATTTGAAAATTCCGTTCACTATCAAGTGACGGGACATTCAAGGCGAAAACCCTAATTGCCCACCGCACAGAAGCAAACCTTGCAAAAGAGCTGCAATTGCCAACACACGGCAAACATTCGTTACATTTACAGCAATGAAAAGACTTTTTAAAATATTTCTTCTACTTCTTATAACTTGTTGCTATGCCAACACGGTATTTGAGTTTTCGGCCAATGAGAAGAAAACTAATTTTGAAAACGAAAGCCATAGCTACATTCAGCAGACCAACAATAACAACGTTGAATTTTCTACAACTCAAAACATCCCATTTAACGACCTCATTTTTAATATCCTGCCTCTTCATGATTTTTCTGCCAATGCTCTCTCATTAAATAGCAGTTCGTTTTACGAAAAGTTTTTTTATCCACCACCAGACAAACTTTATCTGCTTCATTTGTCTTTACTTATTTGATTTTTTAAAATTGAACTTTTTACTACGCTTACAAGTTTGTAATCGTATGTGTGTATTTATTCAATTTAATTATCAAATCTTTTATGGAGCATTTTCCATTCCTTCAACTATCTGCTTACATGGGATTAGTTGCAACAGGGCTTTTAACTTTAAATATTCTATTAGGCATGATGCTTGGCACGGCATACAAAAAACACAGCTATTGGCTAAAGCTGCCTGACCGTATCAAACAAATCAACGTTTACAATCTTCATAATTGGACAGCTTACATTGCTTTGCTTTTAGTGCTGCTTCATCCAACACTTTTACTTTTTGACCCGGCAACCAAATTCAAATTCATTGATATAATTTTTCCAATAAATGCACCACATCAAAAAATATTTGTTGCATTTGGAACACTTTCAATGTTTGCAATTATTACGGTTTTAATCACAACCCAAAAAGTAGTAAAGAAAAAAATGAGTTTCCGAACATGGAAAAACATTCATCTCATTTCTTATTGCACAGCCCTTTTATTTATTGTTCACGGCATTGTACTTGACTCAAAAC
>JANMWP010000563.1:0-7618 GCA_031394065.1 Chitinophagaceae bacterium | reverse complement strand
ATGAACAGAGTTGTTATAACCGGTATGGGCATTTATTCCTGCATAGGAAAAAATCTGGATGAGGTCAGGGATTCCTTGTACAAAGGTAAATCGGGCATCATACTGGATCCTTTGCGTAAAGAATATGGTTACCGCTCGGGCTTAACAGGTTTTGTTGAAAAGCCCGAATTGAAAGGAACTTTAGACCGCAGGGCACGTATTATGTTGCCACAACAGGGAGAATATGCATACCTAGCTACTATAGAAGCCTTAGAAAATGCCGGTATTGATGCTGATTATATTCTGGAAAATGAAATCGGAATTATTTATGGTAACGACAGTACCGGTAAAGCTATTATTGAAGCCAATGATATTATCCGGGATAAAAAGGATACTACATTGGTTGGCTCAGGTGCGGTT
This sequence comes from Chitinophagaceae bacterium, assembly GCA_031394065.1. GTDB lineage: Bacteria > Bacteroidota > Bacteroidia > Chitinophagales > Chitinophagaceae > Ferruginibacter. Next base: position 7,219 of record JANMWP010000563.1, on the reverse strand, counting down.
TTTCAAACCATGAACTCAACCGTAACCATGAACCTGGCTACCATTTTTAAATTACGGGGTGTAAACTTTACCATCAGTGCGGCTTGTGCCAGTGGTTCACATTCCATCGGGTTGGGGTATCATTTTATAAAATCGGGTTTACAGGATTGCATTATATGTGGCGGCGCCCAGGAGATAAACCATTTATCCATGGGTACTTTTGATGCCTTATCTGCTTTTTCTGTCCGGGAAAATGATCCAACAAAAGCCTCAAGGCCATTCGACAGAGACCGTGATGGGCTGATACCCAGCGGTGGAGCTGCAACAGTAATTTTAGAAAGCCTGGAATCGGCTCAAAAAAGAGGGGCAAAAATATTAGGCGAAGTAATTGGATATGGATTTTCATCAAATGGAGCTCATATATCAAACCCTACGGTAGATGGACCGGTAAGATCGTTGCACATGGCTATGAAAGATGCAGGCATAATGGCTGCAGATGTGGATTATATCAATGCACATGCAACTTCTACACCGGCAGGCGATGCCAGCGAGGCCAAGGCCATTGATGAAGTTTTTGGCCAACAAAGGCCATTGGTAAGTTCCACAAAATCAATGACGGGGCACGAATGCTGGATGGCCGGCGCCAGTGAAATCGTATATTCCGTATTAATGATGCAAAATTCATTTGTAGCACCCAATATAAATTTCGAAAATCCGGATGAGGATTCTGCCAAATTGAATATAGCAAAAATGGCTGTTGAAAAAGATATAGTCGTATTTTTGTCTAACTCCTTTGGATTTGGAGGAACTAACTCATCGCTTATTATCAGAAAACTGACCTAAAGTACTGCTTATGACAAACACAGAAATAATTGAGAGAATTCACGAGTTCCTGATTGAGGAATTTGAAGTGAAGCCTGAAAAATTATTACCCGAAGCTAATTTAAAGGAAACCCTTGGACTCGACAGCCTGGATTATATTGACCTGGTGGTAGTAATTGAAAGTAATTTTGCCTTTAAAGTAAAGCCCGAAGATTTTACAGATATAGCCACCTTCCAGGATTTTTGTGATTATATCATATCCCGGGTAAATTCAAAAGAACTGGCCTGATGGCTGCGTGGCATGGCAAATCAAAAGGTACAACACTGGGATACCGCTTTTTTGTCTGGATATTAAAAACATTTGGTGTTTTACCGGCTTATTTCCTGCTGCGGTTTGTTGTACTCTATTATTTTGTTTTTTCGTTTAAAGCTTCCCGGCAAATTTATTTACTGTATCGGCAAAAGCTCCACTACAACCGGTTTTCATCCATTATCAAAGTATATAAAAATTATTTTTTACTGGGCCAGGGCATTATTGATAAAGTGGTGGTAATGTCCGGCATTAAAAATAATTTCAGTTTTAATTTTGATGGAGAAGACAACCTGCGTAAAATTACAGCATTACATAAAGGCGGCATTTTACTTAGTGCCCATATTGGTAACTGGGATGTAGCCGGCCATTTATTTACCCGTTTAGAAACTCCAATTAATATTGTTTTGTATGATGGAGAACATGAGCAGATAAAAGAATACCTTGAAGGGGTTACCGGAAAACGGCCCTTAAATATTATTGTAATTAAAAACGACCTGAGCCATATTTATGCCATCAATGAAGCGTTAAGTAAAAATGAATTGGTTTGTATGCATGCCGATAGGTTTTTAAAAGGTAACAAAACAATGACGGCTGATTTTTTGGGTACACCGGCCAGTTTTCCGGTGGGCCCCTTTTTGCTGGCATCAACATTTAAAGTACCGGTTTCGTTTGTATTTGCAGTAAAAGAAAGTAAACTGCATTATCATTTATTCGCAAGTGAGATAAAAGATTATGCAGCATTTGGTAAAAAAGAAGTAGTAACCGAAATGCTGAACGATTATGTTGCTGAAATGGAAATCAAGGTAAAAAAATATCCCGAACAATGGTTTAATTATTATAATTTCTGGCAACAAAAAGATAAATGACAGCCTTTAACGATATAGAATCGCTTATTCCGCAAAAGCCTCCTTTTGTTATGATTGACAAACTGCTGTCGTTTAGCGAAACAGCTACTACAAGCGCATTTACCATTAAGGCCGGTAATATTTTTGTAAAAGATGGGGTATTTAAAGAACCCGGCCTGGTTGAAAATATTGCACAAACTGCGGCGGCAAGGGCGGGCTACGTTTCACATACCCAAAATAAACCGGTGCAGGTTGGCTATATTGGTGCTGTAAATAACCTGCAGATATTTTCTTTGCCCAAAACCGGCGATGAATTAATTACAGAAATTACTATTGAAAACCAGATTTTTGACGTAACATTAATATCCGGAAAAATCAGTTGTAACGAGACAGTATTGGCTCAATGCAAAATGAAAATCTTTATTATAAATCAATAAAAATTATTTTTATGAAATCTACTTACAAATTTAAATGGCTTTTTGCCGTTTTATTATTTTGCGGCGTTTCTAAATCAGCTTTTTCACAAACGCTGAATGAGTTTTTCAACAACAGCGAGTTACACCTTGTCTATCTTGGTATCGACTTTACCAAGGCACGCCTGATAAATGATCCGGATGCAAATTCGTTCGATATCCGCAACAAAGTATATCCCAGCATTAACAGCCTGATAATAAATGAGCCCAAAAAATTTGATATTGCCGCTGCTTTTCACAAGTCAAATGTAGGCAGTGATTTTACAGCCACCAGGGCAAGAAATGAAAAAATAAATGCAGAGGAAATACTTTCTTCCAATACCGAAGATTTTTATCGTTTAAATGCAGAAGATATAGCTGCTGTTGTAAAAGGATTGGCGCTTGGAGGCAAAACAGGTATAGCTTTATTGTTTGTAATGGAGGGAATGAAAAAAACGGGCAAAAGCGGAGAAGCTTCTGTATGGGTTGTGTTGCTGGATATGAAAACAAAGAAAGTATTGATGACAGAACGTTTTGAAAACAAAGCTTCCGGAATTGGGGCACGCAATTATTGGGCCTCTGCCATTAAGGCAACCCTGGAAGATATTGAAAAGAAAAAATATAAAGACTGGAAGGTTCAATACGGCAGCGGCAACTGATTTAACAGGTAATATGCAATTGAGCAATCGCACAGAAGTACTCGTTCGTTTTAATGAAGCAGATCCGCTTGGCATTGTTTGGCACGGGCATTATATCCGTTATTTTGAAGATGGAAGGGAAGCTTTTGGTAACATGCACGGTCTTGGTTATCTGGAAGTTTATAAGCTTGGGTTTGTAATACCGGTGGTTAGTGTACAATGCGATTTTAAAAAATCATTGCGATATGGCGACCGGGTAATTGTAGAAACAAAATATATCCCAACGGATGCTGCAAAACTAAAATTTACATACCGGTTGTTTAATGCAGCTACCGGTGTGTTGGTTGCTACCGGTTCCTCTGTTCAGGTTTTTTTAAGTAAAGAAGATTCGGTTCTTCAATTATCCAACCCGCCTTTTTTTGAAGCGTGGAAAATGAAGTATGGCCTGGTTTAATAAAAAATAATGAAAGATATTTTTATAAGTTCGGATAATATTTTATCGCCTATTGGATTAACCACAGCTGAAAATTTTTCGCAGCTTAAAAAAAATGTATCGGGTATAAAATTATATGATGATAAGACTATGTCTGAACAGCCCTTTCAGGCTTCTTTATTTGATAATGAAAATTTTTTCAACAATAAAGATGCACAAAATGGGTATACCAGATTCGAAAAACTGCTGATTGCTTCAATCACCAATGCACTGGCCGAAACCGGTATTGGTGCAACTGATGAAAAAACAATCCTGATCATTTCTTCCACCAAAGGCAATATCAGTTTACTGGAAACTGAAACCGCATCCGAATCTTTAAACGATAGAATTTCTCTCAACAGTTCTGCAAAACTGGTTGCTGATCATTTTCAGTTTTGCAATAAACCCATCATTATTTCTAATGCATGTATATCGGGAATGTTGGCAATGCTGACCGGTATGCGGCTCATTCAATCGGGCCAATATGATCATGCTGTTGTTGCCGGTGCCGATGTGATCAGCAAATTTGTTTTATCGGGCTTTCAATCTTTTCAGGCCATCAGCAGTTTACCATGCAAACCATTTGATGCTGCCAGAGACGGAATAAATTTAGGTGAAGGGGCAGCTACGGTAATTCTTACTTCCAATAAAGATCATTCATCGGGTATAAAAGTAATGGGCGGTTCGGTAAGTAATGATGCCAATCATATCAGTGGCCCATCACGTACCGGCGAAGAATTAAATCTTGCCATAACCAAAGCCATGGCTGCTGCAGGTGTTGTGGTAAATGATATTGATTTTATTTCGGCACACGGTACTGCCACGGTTTATAATGATGAAATGGAAGCAAAAGCAATTACATTAGCCGGCTTACAATTGGTGCCTGTAAACAGTTTAAAGGGTTATTACGGACATACTTTGGGGGCTGCCGGATTAATCGAATCCATCATTTCATTTCAGTCATTAAAAGAGAACCTGGTTATTCCAACACGTGGATTTGAAAATACAGGCGTTACGCAACCGGTAAATATCTGTTCAGCATTATATAAATCAACATTACAAAATTGTTTAAAAACGGCTTCTGGTTTTGGAGGTTGTAATGCAGCAATGGTTTTTGGCAAACAATAAATAAAACAAGTTTAAAAACCGTATGAAATTTTTCTCTAAGGATAAAAAATCAGCATTTGAAGCCAAAGAAGCGGCGCAATGGATTGCTTTTGGTCCGGTAATTTTTCAGGTGGCCCGTGTGCTGAGGAATTCAGGCATTTTGCAATTAATAGAAGACAGCGGCACAGCCGGAATAACCAATGAAGCAATTGCCGAAAAAGTAAACCTGTCAAATTATGGCGTACGGGTTTTGCTTGAATCTGGTTTGGGAGCCGGGTTGGTTTTAGTAAATGATAAAAAATATACACTTGGTAAAACAGGGCATTTTATTTTGCACGATCCGCTTACAATAACCAATATGGATTTTGTACATGATGTAAACTATAAAGGTCTTTTTTACCTGGATGAAAGTATTGAAACCGGTAAGGCAGCCGGGTTAAAAGCGTTTGGAAACTGGCCAACTATTTACGAAGGCCTCTCTCAATTACCTGCGCATGTACAAAAAAGCTGGTTCAGTTTCGATCATTATTTTTCTGATGATGCTTTTCCGCTTGTATTAAAACAGATTTATAAACCTGGTGTAAAAAATATTCTGGATATTGGAGGCAATACCGGAAAATGGGCTATTGCATCATCAAATTATGCTTCCGATATTCACATCACAATAATGGATTTGCCCGGCCAGTTAAATGTTGCCAGAAAAAGAATTGATGATCTTGGTTTAAATGAAAGAGTTTCTTTTTTACCCGTTAATATTCTTGATGAAACGGTTGAAATTCCCAAAGGGTTTGATGCCATCTGGATGAGCCAGTTTCTGGATTGTTTTTCGGAAGCAGAAATTGTTTCTATTTTAAAAAGATGTTATGAGGCACTGGATGAAAATGGACAAATCATTATACTGGAGCCGTTTTGGGACAGGCAAAAATATGAAATAGCCGCATTTTGTCTGCAGCAAACATCTGTTTATTTTACGGCCCTTGCCAATGGCAACAGCCAGATGTACAGTGCCGAAATTTTTTTTAAATGTCTTGAACAAGCCGGGTTTGAAATTGTTGAACAAACAGACAATATTGGCCTTAGCCAGACTCTATTAAAATGTAAAAAACTTAAAAATATCAACTGATGCAATCAGAAAAAACAGATGTGCTTGTAATTGGTGCAGGCCCCTCAGGAACAGTTGCTGCTTCTATCATTAAAAAAGCAGGGTTTTCAGTAAAAATTGTTGAGAAAATGAAGTTTCCACGGTTTGTTATTGGCGAAAGCCTTTTGCCCCGTTGTATGGAAGCATTGGAAGAAGCCGGATTTCTGGATGCAGTAAAAGCAAAAGGTTTTCAGGAAAAATTTGGGGCCAAGTTTGTAAAAAACGGCAAGGTTTGCGATTACTTTTTTGCCGATCAGTTTACACCCGGCTGGAGCTGGACCTGGCAGGTACCGAGAGGTGAATTTGATAAAACCCTGGCAGACTGTTGCGAAGAAATGGGCATACCGGTTAGTTACGAAACTACAGTTACCGATATTGAATTCAATGGCAGCGATTCGGTTACAACGGTTGAAGATATAAACGGAAATAAATCGCTGATTGAAGCAAAATTTATTGTTGATGGCAGCGGTTATGGAAGGGTAATTCCACGATTATTTAATATGGATAAACCATCAAACCTGCCGTCACGTAAAACTTTGTTTACGCATGTGCTGGATACAAAAAGAACCATGGATGATGAACCAAACCGCATCACCATCATCGTACATCAAAAAGGAATCTGGATTTGGGTAATACCTTTTTCAAACGGAAATACATCTGTAGGTTTTGTTGGCGAGCCTGAATTTTTTAAAGCCACTGAAGGACTTGCTCCCGAAGAACAACTGAGAGCATTGCTGGCAAGCGAACCATATTTAAGTGAAAGAATGAAGGACGTGGAATTTATTTTTGAGCCAAAGGTTTTGGAATCATGGTCAACCACTACCAATAAATTTTATGGCGATGGTTTTGTTTTAACAGGTAATGTAACAGAATTTCTTGATCCTGTTTTTTCTTCCGGTGTAACGCTGGCAACAGTTTCAAGTCAAACGGCTGCAAATCTTGTGATAAAAAAATTACAAGGAGAAAATGTAGACTGGGAAAAAGATTATACAGAAGTGATGATGCAGGGCGTAAATACATTCCGCTCTTACGTAATGGCATGGTACGAAGGTACATTAGACACTATTTTTTTTGCAGATGACCAGGTTGCTGATATTAAGAGCATGATTTGTTCGGTACTGGCGGGTTATGTTTGGGATACCGGCAATCCTTATGTAAAAGACCATAGCACAGCATTAATTAAACTGGCAAAGCTTATTAAAGTTAGGGATGCATTAAATGCTTAACAAAAACTAAATTGCTGAAACGTATAGTTTTGGTTAAGAAGCATCATAAAAATATTGAAAACAGAAAATTATATCTCGGCCAGTTGCATTGTCAGCAATCAAAGTGTTTATAAAAACGGGCTGCCTGTATTTGAAGAAGGCAAAGCGGATCTGCCTGAATTTTTGATTGCAGCTTACCGGCATTTTGATTTGCAGTACCCCAAATTTTTTAAGATGGATAATCT
>JANMWP010000524.1:0-5412 GCA_031394065.1 Chitinophagaceae bacterium | reverse complement strand
ATAAAAATGCTTTAATGCCTGGATTTAATATTATTTCAAACCTGTGAAAATAGACCAGAAAGCTTATGCTAACAGCGTTCCAGTGCATACCAGATTATAAAGAAGATCACAATTGTACTGAGGCAACCGCCGCCTAATTTTTTGGCACCGTAGCCAGCTATTAACCCTCTTACTAATTTGTTCATGACAGCTGTTTAGTTATAAATTTTACTTATTTAAAATTATGCTTTTAAAAAGATTTGCACTGTAATATTCCATAACACAAAATTTCGTGCCATAAACTAAACTTTATGGTTAAAAGTAATTTTACTTTATAAAAAACCGTTGCAGTAGTGCAACGGTTTATAAAATTTAAAAGTTTGGCTTAATTACAACTGCAATAATTAAAACTGTAACTGCTCTTTTCAGATCCATCCGAAACAATTGTTTTGATAACTCCCCAGGCAGATAATACCTCGTTTGTACCGGCTGTATTCACCAACATTGCATGGGCCGAAATACAGCCACAAGTACCTCTGGGAATATTAGAAACCGGTATTATGTATGTGTAGCTTGTTTCAAAATTGCTATGCGTTGTTATGTTGGGATAATTATCAAGATCCGGTGTTCCATCAACACCAATTGGAATTAATTCACAGTCTCCTGCATATAATGCTGTTTTGGCCAATGCCCAGTTATTATCGCAGGTATAGGTAACATAAATATTGTCCTTGTCAGCATTACTGACTGTAATGCTACCCACTACAGTACTTGCCTCGGAAAGCAAAATTGCCTGTGTTGGGATACAATCGGCTGCAAAACCCGATAAAGATTTTTTTAGCTGTATTGCTGGCTGATTTAATTTTTCTGCAGGTAAGAGCTCAGTTTTTTGGCAAGAACTGATTGCAAATATGCAAGCTGTTAATGCAATAGAAAGTAATTTAATTTTCATAGGATAATGTTTTAAAGGGTTTAAATTATGTAGGATCATAATCGTAAACGGATACTAGATAACAATTATTATCTATTTTGAAAGAAAAATGCCAGATAAGTAAATATTCAATAAAGTAATCGTAATAATACCATTGCGGAGAACGTAGTAAATACGAAAAGTAAACTAAAGGGTTTTTCAGTTATCCCTCAAAGGAATACCAAAAATGCCGGCATTTAAAAAGAACTGTTAGAATATGGGCTTAAAACTGTGAATAACTATTGCAATTCACTGTAAAAAATCAAAATTTTCTATACTTCCATTCCATTATATTTGCCGTCTGACTAAAACATAGATAAAACCGTGCGTTTAAAGAGTTTAGAAATAAAAGGATTTAAAAGTTTTGCTGATAAGACTGTACTTAATTTTGATGAAGGCATCACCGGAGTTATAGGCCCCAATGGTTGCGGAAAAAGTAATATTGTAGATAGTATCCGTTGGGTGATAGGGGAGCATAAGATCAGCAACCTGCGTAGTGAAAACCTCGAAAGCCTTGTTTTTAATGGAAGCAAAACCCGTAGTGCTAGTGGTATTGCTGAGGTTAGCCTTACTTTTGATAATACAAAAAACCTGCTGCCAACCGAGTTCAGCACCGTAACAGTAACCCGCAAATATTATAAAAGCGGCGAAAGTGAATACCGCCTCAATGATGTAGCCTGTCGCCTTAAGGATATACATAACCTGTTTATGGATACCGGTATCAGCAATGACAGTTATGCCATTATTGAACTGGGTATGGTGGATGATATCATTAAGGATAAAGAATTCAGCCGCCGTAAAATGCTGGAGCAGGCTGCCGGTATCAGCATTTATAAAACCCGTAAAAAAGAGGCCAAACTTAAATTGGATGCTGCCGAGCAGGATCTGGCCCGTATAGAAGATCTTTTATTTGAAATTAATAATCAACTTAAAAGTCTGGAAAGCCAGGCTAAAAAAGCTGAGAAATATTTTGAAATAAAAACAGAATACAAAGAAGTTAGTATTGAACTGGCAAAAGCCGCACTGGAAGGCTTTAATGTTACTTACCACGATCTGAATGAAAAGCAAAAAGCCGAAGTAGATAAGCGTATTGAACTGGAAGCGGTTATTGCTAAAGAAGAAGCTTTACTGGAAGCTGAAAAATTAGATCTGATAACTAAAGAAAAAGCTTTGCAAGCCATGCAGCATGCATTTAATGAAATGCTGGATGCGGTACGAAATAAAGAAAATGAAAAAAGCTTAAGCAGTCAGCGGTTACAATATTTAAAGGAAAGGGAAACCGGTTTAAATGAGTTTTTACAAAAAGCCAGTGGACAGTTAAAAGGGCTTGATGAAAGTATTCAGTTTACCGGAAATCAGATAAACGAAGATGAAATTCAGTTAACACAGTTTGAGAGCAAACTGGTTGATTTGAAAAATGCGGTAGAAGAAAAACGCAAAGTGTTTGATGATAAACGCAGCCATATTGATGAATTACGCAAGCAGAACCAGGCTTTGCAGCGTGACCAGTTTGATGCAGAGAAAAAAGTGGCAGTTGCCGATACATCTATACAGAATTTGCAGCGTACCATTACACAGATACAGGAAGAGAAAGTACAGCGTCAAAACCAGCTGCAACAGTTAGAACCCGAAAAGCAACAAAAAGTATCGGAACTGGAGCAAAAGAAAACTGATCTGCAGCAGTTGCAGGATCATCACGAGTTTACCAAGGAACAGATTTTGCAAACGCAGAATAAGATGGAAGGGCTGCGTAATGAACTGGCAACCGAAAGCCGTACTTTAGACAGCAAGAAAAATGAACATGATCTTTTAAAGAGTTTGATAGACTCGATGGAAGGTTATCCGGAGAGTGTAAAGTTTCTGCACAACAATCCCGACTGGAACCATACTGCACCACTTTTAAGTGATATTATTTATGTGAAGGAAGAATACCGTGCCGCTGTTGAAAATGTACTGGAACCATACCTGAACTATTACGTTGTGAATAACCTAGAAGAAGGTTTACAGGCCATTCATTTGCTCGATAATAATAAAAAAGGGAAGGCCAATTTCTTTTTGCAGGATAAGTTTACCGATTTTGAAAGTCACCATCAGCCAGGAGGAACCATACCAGCTTTGAGTGTGGTGGAGATTGACGGCAAATATGCCAACCTGGCCAAACACCTGCTGGGTAACGTTTTTATTGCTGAGAATGAAGATGCTTTACGTGGATTCGACTCCGCTCACCACAGCAACGGGTCTATATTGTTGGAGAAAACCGGAAAATATGTAAAAGGTAAATACTCATTAACCGGCGGCAGCGTTGGTTTGTTTGAAGGTAAAAAAATTGGCAGGGCTAAAAACCTGGAGAAATTAATTGAAGAGATTGTTGCACAGGAAATAATTGTTACTGCACTTAAAGCTACCATTCAAACGCATCACAACGAAGTGATTGCTTTTAATGAACAGCTGAAAGAAAATGCCATTAAACAAATTCAGCAGGATATTAATAATCTCACCAATCATGTTTTTTCGTTGCAGAATAAGATTGAAAATCTTACACATTTAGAAGAAACAAGTGCTGTAAGAATTGATGATCTGGAAAAACAATTGCAAACCAATCATGCAGACATTGCAAGCACCCGGGAAACTTTAAATCTGTTTAATACCCAAATAAAGGAACTGACAGATAAAATGTTGTTGATTGAACAGGATTACACAACAGCAGAAGCTGATTATAATACTGCATCTACTACATTTAATGACAGCAACCTGCAATTTACCAAGCAGCAAAGCAAAATAATTTCGCTGAAACAGGAATTTGAATTTAAAAACAACCAGCTTAATGATCTTAAACAGCAGATTGAAAACAGCACTTCCCAGTTAACGGAGGCATCTGCAAATATTACCGAAACAGCCGGACAATTGAAAGAACTGGAAGCCATGGTAATTGCCATGCTGCAGAATAAAGAAACCGAAGAAAAAGCTTTGAACCAGGCTGATCAGTTGTATTATAATCTCAGGAATGCATTAACCGAAAAAGAAAATGAGATTAAGAGCAAGCTGAAATCGAAAGAAGGTATTGACAGTTTACTTTCTGATATAAAAGATAAACTTACCGATCTTAAACTGCAGCTGGCAGGCATGAAAGAGCGCCTGAATGTGGAGTTTAAAGTTGACCTGGATGTTATCATTGATGAACCAAGGACTACAGATACGCCTTTGGAAGAACTTAGAGAAAAGAATGAAAGGCAGCGCAAGCGGTTAGAAAATATCGGCGAAATAAATCCAACGGCCATTGAAGCTTATACCGAAATGAAAAAGCGTTACGACTTCATCCTTGAACAAAAGAATGATCTGGTAACTGCAAGAGAAAGCCTGATGCTGACCATTCAGGAAGTAGAGGCAACCGCCAATCAACAATTTCTGGATACGTTTAATAAAGTAAGGGAGAATTTTCAAAAAGTTTTCCAGGCTTTATTTACTGATGATGATACGGCAGATATGATTCTGGTTGATCCGGAAAATTTAGCCGAAACCAATATTGATATCATTGCCAAACCAAAAGGCAAACGCCCATCTTCTATTGGCCAGTTAAGCGGTGGAGAAAAAACATTAACTGCAACAGCTTTACTGTTTGCCATCTATTTAATTAAGCCTGCACCATTCTGTATTCTGGATGAGGTAGATGCTCCTTTGGATGATGCCAATGTTGGCAAGTTTACGCAGATGATTAAAAAATTCAGTGAGAACAGCCAGTTCATCATTGTTACCCATAATAAAATGACGATGAGTGCTGTTGATGTTATTTATGGTGTAACCATGCAGGAGCCCGGTGTAAGTAAGCTGGTGCCTGTGGATTTCAGGAGTCTTAATTAAATAATAAATGGTTTAAAACCTTATTGGCTTGATATTTGAAATGTAGTGTTATATTAACACTACATTTTTAATTTTAAAACTAACTATTATGGACGGACAATCACTCATCATCATTCTTGTTCTTGGTGCTGTAGCCGGATGGCTGGGGGGCATGGTTTTTCAGGGCGGTGGCTTGGGCTTAATTGGTAATATCGTAGTTGGTATTGTAGGTGGCTTTATAGGCTATTGGCTTTTACCAAAATTAGGTTTGCATATTAATACAGGTAAAGCCTGGCTTAATTATGTATTAACAGCAGGCATTGGTGCAGTTGTTTTGCTGGCTTTAATTAATATTATTTTTGGTCGAAACCGGTCGTAGTATTTCACTAATTAATCAAATCTGCCTGCCGTCAGGCAGGTTCCTCTAATTACTCGAATTGTTTTATAGTTCGAGTAATCCCTTTTTATACATAGGGCTGTTTATTTTGCCTTTAAAGATTAGCCGGTATCTTACTCAGTTGCATTTTTTTCCTGTTCAGGTATTTATATCTACACATCAGCCGGTTTTGGCTTTTAATTGTTGGTAATCCTTCTATTTTTAACTTATTAAATCCAACTAAACCTAA
>JANMWP010000514.1:0-20016 GCA_031394065.1 Chitinophagaceae bacterium | reverse complement strand
ACTTTATACAAATGCAGCCAGCCATCTTTTTCGCTGGTCCAGGTAAAAAATTTTGTATTATCCAGCCATACAATGTTATCATGTATATCTAAAAAAGCTTCGTCTTTATCGGTCAAAATATTTTTAAGTGCCATGGTTTTTGTATTGCCAACCCAAACGGTGTTGGTGTTTTGCAAACGGTTCAGTTGCTGTATCATTACTTCATCCGAGCCGGGTATATAATCCATCCGTGCTAAATAATTATTGCGGGGATCGCCGGGTACAGCAAACCATTTTGTTTTTCCGCCTGCGGCAGAGATGACACCAACTTTAACGGCAGAATTTGCTGTACCTACTTTTGGATAAGGCAAAGGAATTGGTTTTGAATAATTAGAATCAACGTTGTTGATCATGTAAAATGTGCCAACACCCTTTGTATCCGATTGCCAGTAAGCAATATTTTTTCCATCGGGGCTCCAGCGAAAACCATCAAGGTCGTCCAGTTCTTCCTCATACACCCAATCAAATGTTCCATTAATAATATTGTCGCCTCCATCTTTTGTCAACTTGGTTATTACACCTGTAGCAATATCTTCTGCATAAATATTCAACTTGCTTACATAGGCTATCCTTCCGCCATCAGGCGAAAATTTAGCAAACATGAGTGTGGCTTCTTCAAGCCCTTTTCCCAGCTGTGTTAGCCTGCCATTAGCAAGATTAAGCACCCAGTAATCGCCTCTTGAATTTTGCCGCCACACTTTACGGGTATTGGTAAAAACCAATAGTTTGCTGTTATCATCGCTCCATATATAATTGGCAATGGATAATGGTTTATTGGTTCCTATGGGAATCAGTTGTTTGGCATTTACCAAAATATTTCTTGCTCCACTTGCTGCATCATACACAACAATATCATTTCCTTTTGCATCAGCATTATTCTCAAGCGTAGAGTAACCTTTGTTATCCTTCATCCATCTTACCTGCCCAAACCCTTTTGCCCGGTATAAATTACTGGAGTAAATATCTTCGAGGGTTAATTTTTTAGTTTGAGCAAAGCTGTTGCTTAAGCAAAAAACGGCGATGATAAAAACCGATCCGAATGAAAGTTTACGATTCATGTTGTAGATTTTATTTTTAAAAAATTGTTGTTATAATTAAGCCGCAGGCGGAGTTAATTTTTTAATGCCTCGTAGAGGCAAAAGATTGGTAGAATAGTAAACCATCCTGCAAAAGTACCGTAGGTACGACAGATTTTCTCCTTTTTTGTATCATGCCTACGGCATTTGTGTATGTCTGTTCTTTTTTTCTACCAATGTATTGTCCCTAACGGGACTAATCCAAATAACTACGTCAACAGGGTAGTTATAATTATTCAATTAGATAAACAGCAGCTTTGATTGTTTTAAATTCAATTTTGTTATCAGGTAGCTTTTTAAAAACAACCGGCTTGCCATTGCTGCTGATCTTTATGCCCGGCTTAAATTCTATCCTGCACAATTCACCCGCTTTTGATAATATTTTCAACTGTGTTACCATTTTATTTTTCCAGGCAAAATCCAGTTCAAAACCGCCTCTTGCACAAAGGCCCTTAAACTCTCCTTCGCTCCATTCATCGGGTAAAGCGGGCAATAATTTTATAAATCCATCCTGCGATTGCATCAGCATTTCGGTAACAGCAGCAGTAACGCCAAAACTGCCATCAACCTGTAATGATTTACCACATAAAGCAAATAAGGAAGTACAACACTGCTCTTTTAAATAACCTTTGTAAATTTTATTGGAGCGGTTGCCATCCTCCAGTCTTGCCCATAATGCCATTTTCCATGCTCTGGAAAAACCGGTGGAAGCATCTCCTCTTTCTTCCAATACTTTTTTATAAGCTTCAATCAATGCCGGTGTTCTTTTTTCGTATAATACTTTGCCGGGGTATAATCCATACATGTGCGAAAAATGGCGATGATTTTTTTCCAGCGATTTCCAGTCATCAGCCCATTCCTGTAATGAACCATCTTTACCAATTTGTGGCGGTACTAATTTCTCTCTTGCTGTTTTAACCTGTTGAACAAAAGCATCCTCTTTTCCTAAAACTTTTGCCGCTTCAATATAATAACCAAAGAGGTCGTACAAAATCTGCATATCAATTGATGAGCCTGCACAGATTGTTGTGCCTTCCCGGAATCCTGCTGTTACTTCATCAAAGTAGGGTTTGTTGCCACCGCCATCCGGAAAATTTTCGGGAGATGTGGATGGGTTGGTGACCAGCCATTTTCCATTGGGATGCGGCACCAAAAAATCCATAAAGAATTGCACAGACCCTTCTATTAAAGGATACGTTTCTTTTAAAAAATCTTTATCCCTGGTGTATTCATAATGCTCCCATATATGTGTGCAGAGCCATGCGCCACCAACAGTAAAAGTTCCCCAGGTGGGGCCATCCATCGGCGCTGCAACCCGCCATAAATCTGTATTCTGATGAAAAACCCACCCTCTTGCACCATAATGTTCACGGGCAACTTGCGAGCCCTGGTCGGTTAATTCTTTTATCATTCTTACCAATGGTTCGACACATTCAGAAAGGTTGCCGCTTTCCACCGGCCAATAATTCATTTCAGTATTGATGTTGGTGGTATATTTCGAATCCCATGCAGGATTCATATTATCATTCCAGATGCCCTGCAGGTTGGCGGGCTGGGTACCTGGCCTGGAAGAACCGATCATGAGGTAACGGCCAAATTGGTAACTCAATGCAGCCATAGACGGGTCCGGTTCGGTTTGAATTTTTTTAATCCGTTCCGGTGTTGGTAAAAAAGAGTTTTTGGTATTGGATAATTGCAATGACACCCGATCAAAATATTTTTTATAATCAGCTACCGCAGATGCAAGAATGGTACTGAAACTTTTATTTTCAATTGCTTTAAAATAATTGATTACTCTTTGGTGTTGATCGGCACTCACATCTTTATAATTTACAAAATTGGTAGCAGCAGCAAAGTAGATTGTTACCGAATTTGCATTTTCAATGATAAGGTTTACATCATCTATTTTCATAGAGCCACCTTCAGGCACAGCCTTTATTCTTGCTTCATATCTCAGCTTTCCTTCCACACCCATATAGTCGGCAGATTTGCCGGTAAGTATTAATCCATCATTACCATAAGGATCCATTTTAAAATAATCAGTAGCATAATTAGAATGTGTTTGGTTTCTTTCTCCCCGCAGGTTAGCCGTAAAAGAAATACTGCCGGGTTTATTGGCTGTAATGCGAACAACAATTACCTGATCGGGAGCCGAGGCCAATACTTCACGCTGATAAGTTATTCCATTTGCTGTGTAAGAAACACCGGAGATTCCATTCTCCAGATCAAGCCATCTTTTATAATCAGTAACACTATCCTGGTTTTTAAAAAATAAATGAAGATTGGCAAGGCACTGATATTTCATTTGCTCAACCGGGTAGCCCATTAAATTGCGGCCGAATAAATTATGGGCCGCTAAATATTTTTCTTCAAAAACCAGTTTTTGTATTTCGGGCAACACTTTATAACCGCCTTTTACCACTGTTGAATACGGCCCGCCACTCCAGTATGTTTCTTCATTTAACTGTATGCGTTCTTCTCCGTTTTTTCCAAATATCATGGCACCCAGGCGGCCATTGCCTACCGGAAGGGCTTCTTCCCATTTTTTTGCCGGAGCCGTATACCATAATAAAGTTGCCGGATTAAAAGTTTGTGTATTGATTTTAAATGGGGTTTCAGTTTGCTGCGCCTGAAGGGTTGACAAAGAGAAGAAAGCAAGTACAAAAACTGAAAGCTTGCAATAATTCATAATTAAATATTAATTAAAGTGCGTGCAGAAAAATAATAAAAAGGATTTTCTCTGCATGAAGATAATTTTTTTATGTTAAGAATTCATAACCATTTTTCTATTAAGAAGAATACCGATTTGATTAGTTTTTTATGAAGACCAATCCTATTTTTGTGTACGGATGATAAAACAATATTTTTCAAAAGACGAAGCCCTGCAAAAAGCAAAGCAGTATTGTGCCTACCAGGAACGCTGCCACATCGAAGTAAAAGAAAAACTCTACAGCTTTGGTATGAATAAAAAAGAAGTTGATGAATTGCTGAGCGAACTCATCAGCGATAATTACCTGAATGAAGAACGCTTTGCAATTCAGTTTGCTGGAGGAAAATTCAGAATTAAACAATGGGGCAGGATAAAAATTAAATATGCACTGAAACAGAAACAGGTAAGTGAATATTGTATTAAAAAAGCATTATCTGTTATTGACGAAATTGATTATCGTAAAACTGCGCAAAAACTCTTTGATCAAAAACTAAAAACACTCAAAGCAGAGAAAAATATATTTATTAAAAAAAGAAAACTGCAGGATCATTTACTGCAGAAGGGTTTTGAAACGGATTTAGTGAGAAAGCTGATAGCTTTTATTTAATGTCCCACAGAACAAGCTGAATTTTTTCTGCTACAACTGTAATATCCTGGGCAAAGTTGTAATTTATTTTAAACTATAAAAAACGGTTTCTGCAGGTTTAATTCCCAGAACGGTGTTTTTGTAAACTGAACCAAGTGATTGATACTCGGCAGGCAATATCACCTTGCCCGATTTATTTACAACGCCCACTTTATCATTAAGCACAAATCTTCCAAAACCATCTTTAAAATCGTAAGCACCCTGGTAAATAAATTCGGTTAATGGTTTTCCTTTATTATCAAGCAATCCCCATTTGCCGTCTTTTGCGGCCCACGCTCTGTCTTCTGTCATGTATAAAATGCTGTTGTATTTAAAATCAGCAATCACATTTCCTTTACTATCGATAAGGCCGGCAAGCTTATCTTTTTGAACAGGAAAAGTTCCGTTACCGGGATTTCCGGCAGCTTCGTATTTTGCATTGCCAATGGGCTCTCCTTTTTTATTGATGAGAAAAAACGCTCCATTTAATTTAACAATGGCAGCACCCTTTGAAAAATTACTTACAATATCATATTTTGGTTCAATTATTTTTTTACCTGTTGTATCTATAAAGCCCCACTTTCCATTTTCTTTTACCGATGCAAGGCCTTCAATAAATTCACCGGCATCATCCCAGTTTTTTGTACTGATAGGTTTCCCTTTTTTATTTACATGATAAGCCCTGTTGTTATTGTCCATAATGGTTATAAATCCTCCGATACATTTACTGCCTTCTTTTGCGGCTACATTAAATGCTTCATAACCTTTTTTATCCAGGTAATATATTATACCGTTTTGGGTGTTGGCAGCATAAGCCAACCCTTCAGAATACGGCCCTTTGAAATAAGTGGAGAGGTCTTTTATCTTAGTAAAATTTTTATCGGCAAGGTGTGGTGTTGATGTGCTGGTTTCCTGCAGCGCACAAATACCATCACTAAAGTTTACAGCAGAGTAATAGCTTTTAGTGTTTAGTTTTTTGCCGGTATAATCATAAAAATCGTAACCCGAATTTTTACCAATGAATATACCCTCTTCATTAAAATCACCTGCTTCGCCAAAAGGCAAAGCTTTTTTGGTGTTCGTTACCAGGTTTATCAGCTGCGCCGATTGTGCTGTATTTAATTTAATGGAGTCCTCTGTTTCAGAAAGGCTGTGGCCATAATTTTTTAAAATTAAATCAGTAATGGTTTTTTGCAGGTTTCCATTTAAATCAAAAATTTTCACTTTATTGTTATAATGATAAACAATCCTTTTCTTACCAAGTATAACACCGTTGGCGCTGTCCGGCTGTATGAAAACATTATTGTTTACATCACCAACCGTGTACTTCCCATTTTGAATTACATAGAATCTCTTGGCCGTGGTAGGTGAAACATAATCATACACAGGGTTAACTATCAGCGTACCTGTGTTGCCCATCATGCCATATTTTTTGTCCAATGTTTTAAAAATTGTGTAGCCGCTTTTATCTATGGTTACATCTGTATATTCCATCGGAAGTATTGGCATGCCCTCAGTGTTCATGGTCCCTTTTTTACCGTCAGATTCTATAATAAAAAGTCCCCCGGCATTTAATGATGATACCCTGTCAAAACTTCTTTCCTGAATTATTTTTCCGCTTTTATTAATTACAACCCATTGGCCCGGCACAGTTACACTTGGTTTACCGGCACTGCCGGTTGTGTAACTTTTCTTTTTGGCAACCGATGCAAAACCGCCATAAAAAGGGCTTGCATCTTCGTATTGTGCTGCAATAACCAGGTTGTTACTTTTATCTATGTAACCATATTTACCCGTTTCATAAATCTTTACAGCAGCCAATCCATCACTGAAACCGGAAAAATTATCATACATGGCAGGAATGATGATTTTGTTTGTCTTATCAATAAAACCTGATTTTTTTTCTTTCTGAAAATTTATCAAACCTTCGCTGCAGGCACCCAGATAATCGTACTCAACCGGGATGATTGTATTACCATTTATATCAACTGCTCCCCATGCAAATCCATAATCAGGTTTTCTTTTTTTTACAACAGCCAAACCTTCGCTGAAAGATTCTATTTCAAAAAACAGCGGCTCTACAATAATTTTTTGGGCATTGGCCGAAAATAAACCTGCATCATCTTTCCCGTCTTTAACAATAAAAATCCCCTTTTCACCACTGTTAAATATGCTTTTGTATTGCATGGGTACCACAATTTTATTTTCACTGTTTATTACACCATAGGTTTTCTCGGCAGCATTCTGGTATTGTGTTGTGGCCGGTAATTTCTTATAAACCAGTGTATAGCCGTTGTTTAAAGGGTAGTCAACCACATACTCCTGACAAAATGCAGGAGCTTTCAATAAGAACAATAAAATAAAGACGGTAATCAGCTGTTTCATATTTACACAATTTTCATCTTAAAGATAATAAAATCAGCGGGGTAATGAATATCTGCTGGTGGGTATAATTTCACTGTGGGCAAATTTGTCAATTGTTTAGGGGTAACAAAATGTAAAACTGGTTTATATACTCGTGTAATCATTATTGCCAAAATGCTCCGGCAAAGTAAGCACAACAATTAAAAAACTTATTTATGAAAAAGTATTCAACAAATTACGCAATCAAAGTGCTTGGTTTTACAGTTATAGCTATTATGGCTATGATAAAACCCGCATTTTGCCAGGAACCCGCCATTGATAATGACCTCATCACTTATTCAATGGCTGTTTCATCAAATCAACAGGTAAAGTTCAGATTACCTTTAAACATCCGGTCGGGTGATAGGATTACCGGATCTGTGATTGAAGAGCAAAAAAGCAATTCAGAAAAAGTAAACAAAGCTTCTTCAACGCTTGAAGGCGTTGTAATCGAAATTGAAGGAAAACAAACAAAAATAAGCAACCGCCTGTTTTCTTTCATCGTACCTGCTGGCCTGGCATCAATTCCATTCTTATTAAAAAATTCAGCCGGCGAATTGATTGAACAGGGACAGATTCCTGTAATCAGCAGCCCATTCGGAGATGATTTCCCAATTATGTTTTCTCCAGAAAAGATTGGCCAACCCGGGCAACCACTTAAAGTAACCGGCTCATTTGATGGCAATGCGGCCAATACCAATGTTACATTAAATGGCCAGGCCTGTAAGATGATTGCAGAATCGCCCAGGATGAGTTATGCAGATCTTCCTGAAAATGCAACAGCGGGCGTTTCAAATCTTACTATTAACGAAAACAACAGCACTACAGAACATAAAATTAACGTAGCGGTTCTTAACCTTACTGCCAATAAAACCAATTTGCGTAAAGAAGAAAAGGCTAAGATTCTTGTTACGATCAGCGGACTGGAGAATCTTACAACAGAAAAATTAAATTATAAATTAAGACTGGAAAACCTGTCGCCTCAAACCATTTCTTTTTTAAAAGAAAGCGGCAATGTTATTAATAAGGAGATAAACACTGCGGCTGTTAAAAATGGCAAGTATGAATTTTCAACCGGTATAATTGCACAGTCAACCGGTTCGTTTTCGGTTCAGGCATTATTTTTTAAACCTGTTTCTAAAAATCCCTGTGTGGATGCTTATTATGATTGTGTGAAATTTGCAGACGAAGACTATGAATATAAATCCCGTAATTGTACTTTTTACGCTACCGGAAAAAAAGCACCAGCTGCAACCTGCCAGGCTAAATTAATTAAAGAAAGAGAAGAAA
The DNA here is from genome assembly GCA_031394065.1 of Chitinophagaceae bacterium. Classification (GTDB taxonomy): domain Bacteria; phylum Bacteroidota; class Bacteroidia; order Chitinophagales; family Chitinophagaceae; genus Ferruginibacter. The sequence goes on along the minus strand of JANMWP010000514.1, from coordinate 11,873 downwards.
GAAAGGCAGCATGTTTGCAGGCGCTTAGAGATTGTTTTTAGTAACTAATAAAATGAAGGCAAACAAAAAACCCTCCAGGCGGAGGGCTTTTTGTTAAATGCAATCCTTGATGACCCAATACGGATGTTTATAGCATTCAATCTCATCAGCACCACAAATAATTAAAAACTACCTTTACAGCTGATATTTTAAGTATGACATTCAGTGATTTAAATTTAAGCGGCCCACTGCTCAATGCCCTTGATGAAAAGGGTTACACCAATCCAACCACAATTCAGCACAGGGTTTTTCCCATTGTAATGAGTGGCCGGGATGTTTGCGGTATTGCACAAACCGGTACCGGTAAAACATTTGCTTACCTGTTGCCCTTGCTGCGGTTATGGAAATTCAGTAAAGATAAAAATCCACAGATATTGATTATTGTGCCTACCAGGGAACTGGCCGTGCAGGTGGTAGAATCGGTAAAGGAATTAACAACTTACATGAACGTGGTGGCAATACCCATTTACGGTGGTGTGAATATCAATACGCAATGGAAAGAATTGCAAAGCGGTGCAGATGTGTTGGTGGCAACACCGGGCAGGCTGTATGATTTGATTTTAAATGGAGCATTTAAAACCAAGGGCATTAAAAAATTAGTGATTGATGAAATGGATGAGATGCTGAACCTGGGTTTCAGAACACAGATAAAAAACATACTCGACCTTATTCCGGAAAAAAGGCAGAACCTTTTATTCTCTGCAACCATTACTGATGAAGTGGAAGCATTGATGGATACCTACTTTAATGATCCCGAAAGAGTGGAAGCCGCACCAACAGGAACGCCATTGGAAAATATTGAACAGATTTATTACGATGTACCTAATTTTTATACCAAAGTAAATCTGTTGCATTTGTTGTTAACAGATGATGACACGATGACCAAAGTGTTGGTTTTTGTTGCAACCAAAAAGTTAGCCGATGATTTGTTTGAACAACTCGAAGCAAAATTTCCCGGTACAGCAGGCGTTATACATTCCAACAAAGAACAGAACCACCGCTTTAATACAGTAAAGCAATTTCATGAAGGCGTATACCGCTTTATTATTGCAACAGATATTGTTGCCAGGGGTATTGATATTTCTGAAGTAACGCATGTCATTAATTTTGATGTGCCGGAAGTGCCCGAAAATTATATACACCGCATTGGCCGTACCGGAAGGGCCGATAAAAAAGGGATTGCCATTACGTTTATTACTGAAAAAGAAAAACCACTGCAGGAAGCCATTGAAGCTTTAATGAAGCAACCGATACCCAATGCCGCATTGCCGGAAAACCTGGTTATATCTGATGAATTAACGGAAGACGAAAAGCCTAAGGTTTTTATGAAAACCATCCAGTTAAAGATTCCGAAGAAAGAAGAACGGGGTCCTGCTTTTCATGAAAAATCGGCAAAGAACAGTAAAGTAAATTTTATTGTAAGAAAGAAAGACCGGATGATGAAAAAATACGGCAAGCCTATTAAACGGGCGCCTAAGAAGTAATGTAATTTATTTATTTTAATACCACTATGCAGGTTTTTATCCTTATCATTTTTATACTGGCTATTTTTTATACAGTTTATTTTTTGCAGAAAAAGAAAATCACTATTACTGAACCTGTACCGCCTCAACTTAAAAATATTTTAGAAGAGCAGGTTCCTTTTTATCAGCAGTTAAATAAAAACAAACAAATCGAATTTGAAGAACGGGCAGCACATTTTTTAACACAGGTAAAAATTACCGGAATTAAAACTGTTGTTGAAGACGTAGACAGGGTGCTGATTGCAGCCAGTGCCATCATTCCCATTTTTAATTTTCCGGGATGGGAATATCAAAACATACATGAAGTGTTGTTATACCCCGATTCATTCAATCATGAATATGAGCAGGAAGGCGGGGGAAGAAATATTTTAGGTATGGTTGGCAGCGGTGCCATGAATCATGTAATGATTTTATCGCAGTTTGAACTGCGGCAGTCTTTTACAAACGAAACCGGCAAAAGCAATACGGCCATTCACGAGTTTGTTCATCTTATTGATAAAACCGATGGAGAAATTGATGGATTACCCGAAGCGCTGCTGGATAAAAAATACATTATGCCCTGGTTGCAACTGATGCAGCAGAAGATTAAAGAAATTTATGAAGAGAAATCAGATATTAATCCATATGGCGCCACCAATGAAGCAGAATTTTTTGCTGTGGTATCGGAATATTTTTTTGAACGTCCTGATTTATTGAAAGAAAAACACCCTGAACTTTATAGTTTGTTGTTGAAAATATTTAGCCCTGAATCTGCAACTAAAAAAATACCGTAAGTTTCTGTAAAAACTATCAAAAAGGAAGATTCATATACAGGCATTATCCTCATTTGTTTTATAAGCTTATTTGCAACAACAGGTTGTGCATTTAAATTTGTGAACCGAAGTAAGAATATTGCATACAACACAACCGATACATTAACAACAATACAAAAGCTGAATATATTTGCGCCAGCATACAATAAAAAACTCAAACCGGTTTTTATTTTTGTACATGGCGGCAACTGGAATTCGGGTAATAAAAATTTGTACAGTTATTTTGGCAATCGTATGGCAAGAAAAGGGATTGTTACCGTAATACCAGATTACCCTAAAAGTCCTGCTGCAGGGTATCAGCAAATGGCAGAAGATATTGCAGGCGCTGTTAAATGGACAAAAGAGCATATAGCCGCTTATGGCGGAGACAGCAACCGCATATTTATTTCGGGCCATTCTGCAGGCGGACACCTGGCAGCATTGATAAGTATTAAGCAGGATTATTTTAAAAATCTGCACATGCCTAACCCGATAAAAGGGTTGATATTGATTGATGCAGCCGGACTTGACATGTATGGTTATTTAAAAGAAGAAAATTTACCCGAAGGAGATACATACCTGAATACCTTTACCAATGATTCTGCAATCTGGAAACAGGCTTCGCCTATTTATTTTTTGCGTAATAATATGCCTCCCATGCTTATTTACCGTGGCGGTAAAACCTATCCATCAATCAGTAACAGCAACGAAAAATTTACAGACTCGCTGAAAAAATACAATGTAAAATTTACCTATCAGATTCAGCCCTCTAAAAAACATGTGCCCATGATAACACAGTTTTTTAATCCTTATAATAAAAGGTATGCAGAGATGGTTTCTTTTATGAAAGGGAATTGAGTTAAGGTTAATCAGTACATGGGTATTTTATTATTTGTAAACTATTCCTTTAAATGCCGCATATCCAGTTCGGGTTTCTTTCCTTTTATCTCCGCATAAAAAGTAATAATCTTTTTTAAATCAACATCTTCATCATCGCCCGGAAAAAACGGCTCACCAATTACTACAAGTTTGTTTGCATAATCAAAACCAATAGGTAATATTGGTACGCCGGCTTTTTTAGCGATATGATAAAAACCGGTTCGTAGTTTGTAAACCCGCTTTCGGGTGCCTTCGGGCGACAGGCCCAGCATAAAAGTTTCGTTGGCGGCAAACAATGCGGCTACCTGGTCAACCATGCCGTGCTTGCTGAAACGGTCAACCGGAGTGCCTCCCATTTTACGTAAAACCCAACCCAACGGCCATACAAACAGCTCTTTTTTACCCAAAAATTTCGCATGCTCAATATGCATGGCCTGTCGAGCAGCAAAGCCAACCATTACATCTACCCAGTGTGTGTGTGGCGCAACAGCCAACACCATTTTTTTATACTGATAGGGAAAATTGCCAGACAATTTCCAATGAAACAGTTTCCAATATAATTTTAAAAAAAGACGAAGCATTAAAGTAAGGTAATGGATTTACAGTTGCGAAACAAGGGAATATCTCAGGCAATTAAAAAATAAATAAGTTAACTTTCCTTATGCCAATAGGCCAGCAACAGCATGAATAAACCTGCTTTACAAATTAATCAACTCTTTTCTATCCGCAACCGCTATGGAAAACAATTTGCATCAGAAAAGCTGCAACTGCTCAATACCATCAATATTGCAACTGTAAAAAACAAACCTGCTTTACAATCTTTGTATGCTTCGCTGTTGTTTCTTATTGCTTATCCCGATAACAAAACAATTTATAAAACCGCCAACCAATTATTACAGCAACTGCAGCAACATATACAATCGAACGAAAAACGAAAATACAGTTTGTATAATACAGGCATTACCGGAACATCACTCTGTGCAGCATTTAGTTTTGAAATGGTAAAATGGTTACGGAAAAACCATCGTGGTGAAATTAATTTCAGCAGTTTTGAAGCAGATGATGCACAAATACAATCCATTCTTTCGGTAGTAATGTCAAAAGCAGAATCAGAAATTTTGCAGGACGCCAATGCCGAATGGAGGGGTTGGCTGAAGCAATTAAAAAAACAGGATGAAGATCTGCTTGACCAGTTCATTGCCATTTTCGACAGCAGTGAAATACGCCCTGATGTGAAGGAAGAACTCTGGAATACGATTGGTATAAATGTAGAAATTAATTTTACATCGCATTGTTGCCTGCCGGCATCACTTACAAAACTTTATTATCACCGTTCGCATAACAAAAAAGAAAAAAGGAAAAACATATCCGATGTTAAACCCATCCGGGTAAAGCTTACAGAAAATGAAGCCGAACAGATTATTGACTGTGCCAGGATGATATTGTTGCGCAAACTTCGTGAACTTGATCCTATCAGTTTTACATCAGCAAAACATATCAGCCTTTACCAATTAGCAGGCGGTATTTCTATTGCCCTGATGGGTATGGTGCCCCGGCACCGGCACCCTATAGATAGTTATATAGGATACGTCGTTTTTAAAAACGGTTTGCCGGTTTCCTATGCCGGCTCCTGGATATTGTTCAACAGTGGTCGCATGGGCCTCAATGTTTTTGCTGATTACCGCGGCGGTGAAGCAAGGTATATTTTTGAGCAGATACTGCAACTGCATACCCATGTGTACCGTTTAAAACGGTTTACCATTGATCCCTACCAGGTTGGCAAAGAAAACTATGAAGGCATTAACTCGGGTGCATTCTGGTTTTATTATCATGCAGGATTTCGTCCTTTGAAAAAAGAGCAGCAGGAGTTGGCAATAGCCGAAACGCTGAAAATAAAATTAAATAAAGGATACCGCAGCCCTGCACCGGTTTTAAAAAAACTGGCTAACTCTAGGCTGGAACAGGTATTGCAAAAAAGTGCTGTGAATTTTGATGCAACCGACCTGAGCAGAGCCTATGCCGGCATCCTAATAAAAAAATACAATAGCAACCGCAGCCTCGCAGAAAAAGACGCAGTAAAAAAATTAGCCGGCGTACTGCAGATAAAAAATTACCAGGATGACAATATGAATTTTATTTTGAAGAGCTGGGCTGTTTTATTGTTAAGCTATGAAAAGGAATTGCGACGCAATACTTCTTTAAAAAAAATACTGAAAAAATTATTTGCTCTGAAAGCAGGCGGAAGTGAAGAAGCGTACATAACAACATTGCAACAGTCTTTTGAAGTAAGAGATTTTGCAGAAAAGTTGATAAAAGAATATGTTGTTGAATGAGCAGGGTTTTAAAGCTGCAAATTGTAGATACATTTATTATATTATTACGGATTTTTTTCATTAAAAACATAAAACATGAAATCAGATTATGAAATAGCGCAGGATAATATCATGCAGCCCATCACAGCCATTGCGGCTACATTGGGAATCCCTGCCGATATGCTGATACCATACGGGCACTACAAAGCCAAAATAAATATCAATCAATTTGATAAAGAAAAAATTGACGGCTGCAAACTTATTCTGGTAACAGCTATTACGCCAACAAAAGCGGGCATTGGTAAAACAACTACTTCTGTTGGTTTATCCGACGGGTTAAACAAGCTCGGTAAAAAAATTGTACTTGCATTGCGTGAACCTTCGCTGGGCCCTTGCTTTGGCATGAAGGGCGGGGCAGCAGGCGGTGGTTACAGTCAGGTGGTTCCCATGGAAGAAATTAACCTGCATTTTACCGGCGACTTTCATGCCATTACAGCTGCCAATAATAACCTGGCAGCATTACTGGATAATTTTCGTTTTTACAACCGGGGTAAACCCGAGGGTATTAAAACTGTTTTATGGAAAAGGTGCCTGGATGTAAATGACCGGGTGCTGCGTAAAATTGTTACTGCATTGGATACGCCCAACAATGGCATTCCTTCCGAAACCGGTTTTGTAATTACACCGGCAAGCGAGATAATGGCAGTGCTTTGCCTTTCTGAAGGACTGGAAGAATTGCGTAAAAAAATTGATGACATTTTACTGGGATTTACTTTTGCCGGAAACCCTTTCACCACCAAAGACCTGGGTGTTACCGGTGCCATTACTGCATTGTTAAAAGATGCCATTCAGCCAAACCTGGTACAAACACTCGAAGGTACTCCGGCCATGATACATGGTGGCCCCTTTGCCAATATTGCCCATGGCTGCAATTCATTAATGGCAACCAAAACAGCCATGCAGTTTGGTGATTATGTAGTAACCGAAGCCGGCTTTGCAACCGATTTGGGTGCTGAAAAATTCTTCAACATTAAATGCCGCAAAGCAGGTTTGCAACCGGCCATGAGTGTGTTGGTAGCAACATCGCAGGCATTAAAACTAAGCGGTGGCGCCGATGCTAAAACGATGATGCTGCCAGATTTGGCGGTGCTCAGCAAAGGTGTACGCAATCTTGAAAAACATATTTCAATACTCAAATCATTCAAACAAAAAGTATTGGTAGTACTTAACCGTTACCATTTTGATACCGCAGAAGAAATTGGCTGGCTGCGTAACTGGTGTGCCGAAAAAGAAGTTGCTTTTGCAGTAAATGATGGCTTTACGCATGGCGGAGAAGGGGCACTGGAAATGGCAAAGGCCGTTGTTGCTATTTGTGAAAATCCGTCACCACCCATACAACATACCTATGAACTGAGTGATGATATTGAAACAAAGATCAGGAAGATTGTTACAAAAATTTATGGTGCAAAAGACGTGGTGCTGTATAAAAAAGCACAGGACATGATAAAAAAAATAAAACTGCTTGAATTAGAACACCTGCCTGTTTGTATGGCCAAAACACAATATTCATTTACACACGATCCCTCAGTCAGCGGGCTTGACGGAGATTTTAAAATTGATGTGGACGACCTGGTAATTAACCAGGGTGCCGGTTTTATTGTTGCGGTTTGTGGCGAAATGGTGCGTATGCCGGGACTGCCTAAAATGCCGCAGGCAAATAATATTGATGTGGTGGATGGGAAAATAATTGGAGTGAGTTAATGATTGTATTTAAATCTAAAAAAATATTTGATTTGTTCATGTACCGGAAGGGATATGCATTTAGTGAATTGATGTTTCTTTAATTCGCTCTTGTCCAGGTTTCGGTTCTGCCAAGAAATGAGAAACCGATATAGCCTCTCAGCTTTAGCGTATTCCTGTCTTTCAGGTACATATAGGCACTGTAGGTTTTACCTGTTTCGGGGTCATAAATATCACCGTTTTTCCATTCATCACTGCCGTTAAATGTAAAGCCTTTCATAATTTCAAGACCAAGCCTGGGGACGTTTTGTTTGCTGCTGTTTGGGTTGTTTGAATCAAGTTTTGGCTTTCCGTTTATATTGGGGTTTTGCATCCACACAATTTTTCCATAAAACTTTTCACCCACTTTGTAAATTTCAATCCTGGCAGCATTGTCGCCTGGCGTTAACCAAACACCAATAACATCTGTTGCTTTGTTCTGGGCAAACAGAAATAAAACAGCACTTAAAAAACTGAAAAACAAAAGTGTAAATTTTAATTTCAAGGGCCCTGATTTTTACTCAGGTAAATCTATACTTTTTCGAAAATACAGCGTATAACTTTTATGAAAACGGATGTTAAAGTTTTCATAGTTTTTATTTCAAAAATAAAATATCTATACTTTTCGGGGAGGCATAGGGATCAATACACCCGTTCTTTTTTTGTAATCCTCAAAAGCTGCATTTCCTTTATATTTTTTTTCAAGCAAGGGAATGCCTGAAACAAATACCAGCAATAATGTAATTGTAAGCGGACTGATAATAAAATAAAAACTGTTTGCAAAAGGAATGGTAATAATAAAAATGCTCCACCACATTAATATCTCGCCAAAATAATTCGGGTGGCGGCTGTATTTCCATAAGCCTGTTTGTATTATTAAGTCTTTATTTTTTTGGTTCGATTTAAAAACTGCCAGTTGCCAATCTGCTACCGTCTGAAAATAAAAACCAATACCCCAGCAGCATAAACCTATCCAGGTAAAAACATTCCATTGCACGAATGTTGATACAGCCGCATGTATAACTGGTGAAATAATGACCAGCAGAAATATACCCTGCAGCAAAAATACCTGTAGATAACTGCGTAGGTAAAAAGATTTTCTCCATTGTTCCCTCCAGGCTTTGTAACGAAAATCTTCTGGTTTATTTTTATTCCGGTAATAAATGTGCAGACTCAACCGCAAGCCCCATGCAGTAACCAGTGAGTATAAAAGTAAGTTAACCGGTGAGGCCGGATAACTGATAAAAAGATATATGCTCAGGATGATGTAACCCAAGCCCCAGGCAATATCTGCAATATCATTTCTCTTTTTTATTACTGAAGCAATAAACCAACAGGTTGCATAAATAAAAATAATGATGAAGCTATGTATGAAAACGGTTAACACTTAAACAATCCATTTTACAATATAATAACCTGCTATGCTTACAATGCCGGTAAGTACCGAACCCCAGATGATATCAATAAAAACAATGGGCAGCGGCCAATCTTTTAAAGTAGCTAAGTTGGTAAGATCATAAGTAGCATAAGTAAAAAAACCAAACAGGGCCCCACTGATGATGGCTTTGGCCAATGAATTTTTTTCAACGGCAGGCAGAATGGCAAAATAAAATATACCGATTATAAACAGCAGATAAAAAATAATAGCAGCCGGCCAGTTTACTTTATCACTTAAAAAATTACTCAGGTATTTTTTGTAAAGGTCTTTGGCAATAAAGCCAAGCCAGGTCATATCTACCGCAAAAAAAACGATGGTAGTAAGCAGGTAATTGATAATGAGTTTATAAAATGGCATGCTACAAAGTTAAACTAATTGATTGTTAATATATTAATCTGTTTTAGGTATATCTTTTAGCTGAAAATTTCATTGTAATAAAATTGTAATAAAAAAGGCACGCTGTTAAAATTTTAACGGGCACGTTATTACAAATAATTTTTGGCACGATTTTTATCGAGCTACTAATTATTAAAACTATTGTTATGATTATTTACGTAAAAAATATGATCAGCCAACGCTGTAAGATTGTAGTAAATAATATACTGCAAAATTTTGGAGTAGAAGTTAAAGACATCATGATAGGAGAAATTCTGCTCAAAGAAAAAGTACCGGTTTTTAAATTAATGCAGCTGGATGCAGCGTTGAAAGAAACAGGTCTTGAACTGGTTTTTGATAAAAAAACCCAGCTTGTTCAGCAAATAAAAAATATCATTTTCGAAATAATTTACTTTTCGCCAGAGCCCTTGGCCTTGAAATTCTCCTGCTATTTAAGCAGGCGGTTAAATTATAATTATACTTACCTGGCAGGCATTTTTAAAAAACTAAATGGCATAACTATTGAGCACTTTATGATTTCGCAAAAAATTGAAAAGGTAAAGGCAATACTTGTTTCTGAAGATGTGCCTTTAACTGAAATAGCATACCGCATGAATTACAGCAGCGTTAGCCACCTGTCGGCACAATTTAAAAAAGTAACCGGTTACAATGCAAGCGAATATAAATCGTTGCGAATAAATGCTTACTCCGACATACAGAATAAAATAGCGGTTTAAACTTTTACAGGATTACGATAAATCCAATTATATACAACATGGTTTAAGGAGTTTAACAGTCCGAAAAAAGTATTTTATCTGGCCACCAAAAAGAAAAATGACATTATATTTGGGGATGCAAAATCTTAAACAACAATTTTTATTAAGAGACGATATTACTTACCTCAATTTTGGTTCTTTTGGAGCCTGCCCAAAACCGGTATTTGAAAAGTATCAGCAGTTTCAGCTGGAACTGGAACAGGAGCCGGTACAATTTATTACAGTAAATGGATTAAAATACCTGGAAACAGCAAGGGAGGCATTGGCTGATTATCTGCATTGTCATAAAGACGATTTGGTTTATGTAACCAACCCATCGTATGCAGTAAATGCAGTGGTTAAAAGTTTTGATCTTAAACCGGGCGATGAAATACTGACCACAAGCCTAGAATATGGTGCATGCGATAAGACCTGGGAATATTATTGTAAAAAAGCCGGGGCGGTGTATATTAAGCAACCCATTTCATTGCCGATAAAAACGAAAGAAGAATTTGTAGCCGAATTTTTTAAAGGGCTAAGCAGTAAAACAAAACTTGTTTTCATCAGTCATATTACCAGCAGCACGGGCCTGCGCCTGCCGGTGGAAGAAATATGTGCAGCAGCAAAAGAAAAAGGCATTTTAACTTTTGTAGATGGGGCTCATGCACCGGGACAAATACCATTGAATTTACAGGATTCGTCTTTTGATATGTACACAGGTGCCTGCCATAAATGGATGATGACACCAAAGGGAAGTTCGTTCCTGTTTGTAAAAAAAGAATACCAACACCTGGTAGATCCGCTGGTAGTAAGCTGGGGCTATAATGCATTGTTTCCTTCTCATTCAAGATTTCTGGATTATCATCAAATGAATGGTACAAGAGATTACGCTGCTTTTTTAACCATACCTGCAGCCATTCAGTTTATGGAAACAAATAACTGGTCCGTGGTTGCTTCGGATTGTAGAAAACTGGTACAGGCAAATGCCCCTGCATTTTGTGAACTTTTGGGAGCCAGTCCGCTTGCACCAATAAATGATGATTTTATTTTGCAACTCTTCAGCGCTGAAATAAAAACAACTGAACCTGAAAAATTATACCGGCATTTTTTCGACAACTATAAAATTGAGATACCGGTAATGCGGCATGGCGATAAAATCTATCTGCGCTATTCCATTAATGCATTCAACAGCCAAAAAGATCTTGATACATTGATTACAGCTATTAAAGATATAAAAAACAAAACAAGCCTGATTGACTAAGAAAGTCAATCAGGCATTGCAATTATTTTTTGCTGCGGTGGTTAATTTAATTTTTCTGCAAAAAATTCCAGCAGCCTTTCATCACTCATTTTATTTGCGGTAGATTCTTCCGTTTTTGTGTTTTTAAACTGTGGAGTTTCTGCCAGGTAATGTATAAACTGTTCCTGTACCTGACCGGTGCCGGTTGCATGCAGGTGTGTGGCATTTACAAGCTGAGCAGCAATTTCTTTAAAAAATTTTGCCTGCAGCATCTGCTTTTGATTGTTCTCATTTTTATTGCTGGGGCTTGGCGAAATTGCTTCGCCTGCTACTTGTGCAAGTATTGTAAGTGTACCAGCTTCATTGTTATCGCTTCCTACTACGGTGGCATGTTGTGTATCCATCCACACGCCAAATTTTTTTTGATTGCTCATATTGTTTTATTTAGTGTACTGTATATAATCAATAACCATACCCTAAATACCAATGAGCGTTTAACTTCAGCGTCAATGTCCGAATTCTTTATTTATACCCGATCCACTTCCTGTTTGGGATATCAAAAAACCAGTAAATGCTGTTGGCGTATGCAAAATTAAAGGAAGCTTCTACCGGAACGGTCTCTGGTAGTTTTAAGATCATTTGCAGATAACCTTCTTTGTAACTGTACATTTCAATTTGTTTACTTACCGTATTATAAAAACCAAATTCTGCATCTTTAATATTGGTAGCAATTACATTGGTG
>JANMWP010000505.1:0-2406 GCA_031394065.1 Chitinophagaceae bacterium | reverse complement strand
AGGCAGTAAAGATTTTGAGCAATTGAAATTTGTTTGTGAAGACACGAACCAAGGCGGTGGTGAAGAATTTCTTTATGAAACAGTTTTAAAAAAAGTAAGCAGCTGGGGAAATATAAACAACCTGATGTTTGTTATCGGAGCCACCAAGGCCAGCGGCCTGGAAGATATACGTAAAATTATTCCTGATCATTTTTTACTGGTGCCGGGAGTGGGTTTCCAGGGAGGGAGTTTGGAAGAAGTAAGCAAATATGGCATGAACAAGGATTTCGGGCTTTTAGTAAATGCAAGCCGGGCCATTATTTATGCAGGCGAAAAAGAAGATTTTGCAAGCGAAGCCAGAATCATTGCACAGCAATACCAATCGGAAATGGCGGGTTATCTTAAATAACTAAAATTGTATTTTATGCAACGCAGAAAATTCCTCCAGAACATTTCACTAATTTCTGCGGCAGCTGCTCTGCCAACAATAACCCATGCTGAAGCTGCAAAAAAGAAAAAACCTTTTACAACTGCCTTCATCAGCGATATACATATCAAGCCTTCTGAAATAGCCGAAGCGGGAATGAAAAAAGCCCTGCAAAATATTAATCAATTACAGCAACAACCCGATTTTATTATCAATGGCGGCGATTGTGTTATGGATGCATTGGCTGCAGATAAAGAAAAAACAAAAACACAATGGGATCTTTTTAATAAAATAATGCAGGCCGAAAATAAATTACCTGTAAAAAATTGCATTGGCAATCACGATATATGGGGATGGCAACTGAAAGAAGATGTGAAAAGCGATTCGCTTTATGGCAAGGCATGGTGGTTGCAACAAACGGGGTATACAAAAACTTATTACAGTTTTACCCACAACAATTGGCATTTTATTATTTTAGACAGTGTACAGGAAAACAAGGGTGGTTATATTGCCTTACTGGATGATGAGCAGTTTAGCTGGCTGGCAAATGAATTGGAAGCCAATAAAGCAAAATTTATCTGCATTGTTTCCCATATTCCGATCATTTCTTTTTGCAGTGCCATGTTTTTTAATGATATGCTTCCCAATGGCGACTGGAAACTATCCCGTGCTCTGCTGCATACAGACGCAAGAAAAATAAAAGCACTTTTTAAAAAATATTCCAACATTAAAACCTGCCTTAGCGGCCACATACATTTGCAGGATGAAGTAAACTACCTTGGTATAAAATATTATTGCAATGGCGCTGTAAGCGGTAACTGGTGGGGCGGCGCTTTCCAGGATTTTGAACCGGCCTATGCCCTGTTTGATTTTTACAGGGATGGAACTGTTGAAAGAAAAATGGTTGAATATTAACTGATACAGCCAACATTAAAGTTGTTTCAATATCGCATCGGTAAGTTTATCAGCCCACTTTTTATATTCTTTGCCCGAAGGATGCAAACCATCCGGTGCAAGAAATGCTGTTTTATTTCCATCTGCTCTTTGCGAAACTGTAATATTTATAAAATTAGTTTGAAATGCTTCTGCTGAAGTTTGGCAAACAGCATTAAACACATCAATTTCATCAGCAATTTGTTTACGGTCTCTGCCATCAGCAAATGGAGTAACTCCCCAATCGGGGATACTCAACACAAAAATACGGTGCGGTTTATTACCGGCAAACTGAATGGCACGTTGTAATAAATGCTCAAACTCAATTTTAAAATTATTTACAGAGCGGCCACGGTATTGATTATTAACGCCAATGAGTAAAGAAACAATATCGTATTGTTTTAAAATATTGGCTACATCTATGGCAGCATCCAATTCATCTGTTGTCCAGCCTGTTTTGGCAATGATCTCAGCAGCAGAAAAAGTAAACCCTGCTTTTCTTAACTGTAGTACAGTTTGGTTAGGAAAATTTTCTGCAAAAGCTACCTGTTCGCCAATGGTATAGCTATCACCTAATGCTAAGTAAGAATATGTGATCATTGTTTTTTGTTGTTACAAATTTATAGCTAATCGCCCATCCGACAGCTTAAATTTGTTAAAATATTCTTACAAATTGTAAAATTATTTTGTCTTATTGTAAAATATACTTTACATTTGTAAAAACAATAAAATTATGAAATCAAAACTATTATTACCTAACAGGTATAAAAAGCTTGGTTGGATCATCCTTGTTCCCGCTACAATTTTGGGACTGGTATTAGCTTATAATGAATTTGGATACGACTGGCTTTGGGGCAAAGTATTTACAATTGCCAGTGAAGGAACCGAACTACACTATAAGTATTTCACCTTCACTTATACCAATATTACCAATACCGTTATTGGTTCATTGTTTATTATTGGTGCCATGCTGGTGAGTTTTTCAAAAGAAAAATACGAGGATGAGTTTATTGCCGAGTTACGATTGTCATCTCTGCTTTGGGCAGTTTGTGTAAGTTATTTACTAT
>JANMWP010000503.1:0-3149 GCA_031394065.1 Chitinophagaceae bacterium | reverse complement strand
TGCAATTCTCCCATACCGTAAATGTGTGAATGATACAACTTTTATAAATATCCCTGTAACAATAATTTGCAACAATACAATAAACTTTGTACTGTTAAAACTGATTCAACTTAATAAAACAACGTAATGAAAAAATTCATACGGAGATTCAATATTGTATCATTTTTATTAAAATTTAAACTTTGCCTTTTGTTAAATCAGTTCAAAATAACGAAGAACCTGTAAGCATTTATTATGAAGATTATGGCAAAGGACTACCTGTGGTTTTTATACATGGCTGGCCCTTGAGCGGCAGCATGTGGGAATACCAGGTAACCCAATTACCACAGCAGGGTTTAAGGTGTATAACCTACGACAGAAGAGGTTTTGGTAAATCTGACCGGCCGTTTAATTGCTATGATTACAACACATTGGCCAGTGACCTAAAAGCGTTGCTGGATGAGCTTGACCTGCACGAAGTGACACTGGTTGGCTTTTCGATGGGTGGCGGGGAAATAGCAAAATACTTTTCGCTGTATGGCGGAGAAAGGGTTGCAAAAGTTGTTTTAATAAGTGCGGTGGTTCCCTATATGTTGCAAACTGATGATAACCCTGATGGCGTGCCGCAGGAAGCATTTGATAAAATGCTGAAGGAAATTACAGATGACAGGCCAACCTTCCTGGAAGCATTCAATAAAGATTTTTATGGAGTGGAGTTGTTAAACCAGCCTGTTACCGGTGCATACCTGGCCAATGCTTTAACCCAGGCATTAAATGCATCGCCCATTGCAACTATTGAATGTGCCAGATCATTTTCATCAACCGATTTCAGGGATGATGTACCTAGGATAAACGTGCCCACACTTATTATACATGGCGATAAAGACAAGACCGTGCCCATTAAAGCTACGGCTGAACAGGCTGTGGAAAATATAAAAGGAGCTGTATTAAAAGTGTATGAGGGAGCACCGCATGGATTATGGTTTACAGAAAAGGATAAGCTAAACCAAGATTTGATTGATTTTATTTAATACTGATGAAGAACTAAAAGCAGGTAGCTGTTTTTAAAAAAAAATATAATGACAAAAAAATATTCAGCCGCAGCGCAAAAGAAAATAGAAACAGTGATGCATGAGTTTAAAGAAGGCAAACTTAAAAGCAGTTCGGGAGATAAAGTAACCGAACGTAAACAGGCTATTGCCATTGGCATTTCTGAAGCCAAAGAAGCTCATCTGAAAGTTCCTGCCCAAAAACCGGTTCGCAAAAACAAAGCATAATAAGCCTACAGCTTTTGCACTGTTTTCTTAGCTGCCGAAAAAATGCTTTTCCAGAGCAGGTTAAAAAATGATTTGCTAATATCCCGCTGGTAATTGATCTCTTCTGTTCTTGTAGCCCCGTTTAGCGGGTTACTGTTTTTCATCAATGCATTGACCAATAAACTCTGTAAGCCTTTCTTTTTAACATTACCTGAATCAAGTTTTAAAACTTCAATTTTAAGATCCTCATACAATAAAGTAGCTGAGCCATTGGCCACCAAGTCGGTGCCGGTCATATTAAAACTCAGTTTATTTACCTGTCCTTTTTTTATGGATGCCATGCCCAGTGGCTCAATAAGCGGATTCAAAGAAACTGCATTGACCCCCCCTGCTGTGCCCGATACATCAAAAGCACCATTGTTGCTGTTGAGCGGAAGTTTCCATACCGTATGCATCTGGCTAATGCCCATAAAGCTGGCTGTTGCATCAAGTAAAAGCAAATTATTTTTATTAATAAGATCAATGATATTGGTAACGTTTGATACAGTTCCATTAATATTTTTAAAACCCACCACGCCGGTTTGTTTTGATACATTTCTCTTTTCGGTATAAGCTACCAGTCCGTTTTTGATGACCAGTTTTTTTACACTGAAAGGAAATTTTATTTTTTGCAGCATCTGGTGCGGATATTTTCCAACTTTACTGGTAAGGTCTTCAGCAACTGTTCTGTCTCTATAAATTTTTATTACGGGTTGCAGGGTTGCTGTTGCTGCCTCCAGCCTTTTTTGTGTTATCAGCAACCTGGTATCAATACCACTTAATTCAATATTATTAAATTCTAAGTTGTATAGGTCTTCCTGTTGTTTTAGGCTTTTGCTGAAAGCGGCTTCGGTAAACATGGGTTTAACAGTAAAGTTTTTTATCCGCATAGAGGCATTGGTATTGTTAATGTCAAATGCGCCCATACTTAGTTTATAACGGTTATTTTCCGTAATAAATGAAAAGCCACCGGCAGATAATTTCCAGTTGCTGCTGCTGATGAGATTTTTTATATTGGTACCCGAATGTAATTTTTGGATATCACTGGCATTGAATTTCACATTGTCGATTATTATGGGCTCTTTACCGGGTTTTGTTTTGCTATAGATGAGAATTTTTGTATTGCCAACAGATACTTTGTTTACCAATGCCTCATCAAAATAATTGTTATCAATTTCTATTTCATCGTTGGCAGAATCTGTCTTATTTTTTTGTTTGATGTAAAAAGTGAGCATACCCCCATCACTTATCAATTCATCAGCTTTTAGCTGCTGCTGCATTATAAAAGAATCGGTTGAAATATTTCTGATTGTTGTATTGTTGATATCGAATACAATTTTATCATCGCTGTTTTTTTGCTGAAATTTTTTAAGGCTGATAAACCTGCCGGGGGCATTGTATTCAACATCGGTAAATGTGGCCCGGTTTTTATCGCCTTTAATATAAACCTCCTTTACTTTTGCAACTACATCTTTTACAAAGTAGCTGATGATATTCTGATAATCCCTTGTACTGTCTATCCTGAATTTTTTTAACTGAACATTGATATCTCTGAGGGCGGTATGTGGCTCACCGGTTTTATCAGCAAAATTCAAAATACCATTTTCTACAATAATTTCCTTTGCATTAATACTTTTGAATTTGCCCAGCAGCTTTTCATAAATGGCCAGGCTATCATTACTATTCAGAATTTTCTTTTCTTTCTTACCTGCGCTGATAATATAAACAACGGGATGCCTGATCAAAATTGAATTTGCTTGTACCGATGTATTGCTGATTAGCCCCTGAATGTTTGCACCTTTTATAGAAACCTCTTCAATATATATATTGTAAACCGTAGCCGAAGCTGCGGTATCAAACTGCTGTAATTGTTTT
>JANMWP010000500.1:0-14327 GCA_031394065.1 Chitinophagaceae bacterium | reverse complement strand
CAATATCGCAGGCCAGCCCAAATTCATGTACGGGAATAATTGCTTTGGTTTTTGATGTAATCAGGGCTTCAATTTTTGTTACATCTATATTAAAGGTGTTGATATCAATATCTGCAAAAACGCAGGTTGCACCAACCATTTCAACAACATTGGCAGTAGCAACATAGGAAAAGGCAGGCACAATTACTTCATCGCCCTTGCCAATACCCAATGCCAGTAATGCCAGGTGCAAAGTGGCTGTACCGTTGCTTACTGCAATGGCATTTTTAGTTTTATTAAATTCATTAAAAGATTTTTCGAGCGCCAGCACGTTTATACCCTGCACCAGCATACCCGACCGCAACACAGTTGTTACGCAGTCTATATCCTGCTGGTTTATATCCGGACTGGCGAGCGGTATGAATTTATTTATTTCCACGTATTTCATGCACCAATTCTATGGCAGCTTTTGTTTCTGTTATTCTGAATCCGTTTCCTTTCAATATCTCATCATAACTTTTTGTATGCAGTTCGGTAAACCCATCGCTGAACTCAAAGCCTTCGCCATCTATTGTTAATGTTCTGAAAGTTCTTTTGCCTGCTGCTTTTGCTTCATCAGGCAATTTATTGGCATCAATGCTCAGCATCCAGTTTACATTTGCCTTTTCCAGTTCTAATTGACCGGAAGTAGTGTATGCAGTGTGTTCTGTAACTGTATTTGTTTTTACATCACCAAAAATCCACAACAACATATCAAAAAAATGCACGCCTATATTGGTTGCAATGCCGCCGCTTTTTTGAATATCCCCCTTCCAGCTGGTATGGTACCAATGCCCACGTGATGTGATGTATTGTAAATTAACCGTGTGTTTTTTATCTGCCGGTGCTGCTGCAATTTTTTCTTTTAAGGCAATGATGGCAGGATGCAGCCGTAATTGTAAAATCGTAAATACTTCGCCGCCTGTTTCTTTTTCGATTTCCATCAGGGCCTCAATATTCCACGGATTTAGCACAACCGGCTTTTCGCAAATTACACTGGCACCAATGCGTAAACCAAAACGGATATGGGCATCGTGTAAATAATTAGGACTGCAAACCGAAACAAAATTGGTTTTATTGCCAAGCCTTTTTAGTTTTTCCAGATGTCGGTCAAAGCGTTCAAACTCTGTAAAAAAATCTGCATCCGGAAAATAATTATCAATAATGCCTACCGAATCGTGTTTATCCAAAGCGGCTATCAGGGTATTGCCCGTATCTTTTATGGCTTTCATGTGCCTTGGTGCTATATACCCTCCGGCGCCTATTATTGCAAAATTTTTCACTATAATTTTTTTTTAATTTTCTGATTACCTGCTCCAGATGAGCAGTTTTTCATTAATATTTTTGCTTTCTTTTAATGCTGCAAATTCTTCAACCGAATAAATTACATACCGTATTTTTCTTTTCACCAATGGTTCAGCTTTTACGATAAGATCGACCAGGTAATTCGTATTAACAGTGCCTACCAGTTCAAGATCAATCACATTATTGTCTCGTCCTTTTGCAAACTCACCCGATAAATAAACCCTCTCCACTTCGCCCAATTGATTGATCACATTTTCAATAATAGTATCAATACCCACATATTTTCTGATAATGCTGTTAAGATCAAAAAACAGCGGATGCTTAACATTTGCTGTAAAGTATTTTTTATTGCCCTGCACATCGCTGCTTACCATACCGGCTTTTTCAAGCTTGTTCAACTCAAGCCTGATGGCATTGGTGCTTTCGCCAAACTCTTCTTCTAACCCACGCAAATAGGCTTTATTACTGCTGTTTAAAAAAAACTTGAGCAGTAATTTAATACGTGTTTTTGATGAAATGAGTGCTTCTATCATTAAGATTGAGTAAATAAATTACTCAAAATTAACATGTTTTTGATTAGCAAGCAAGCTTAAGACGGCTTTTTTTGAAAAAAAGTTGTGGAGGTAGAAAATAAAGCTTAGGCAATTATCTACTTACGGGTAACTGCATTTTTATTAAGCTGATAAGCCTTACCGCTTTCGCTGCAGGTTGCATTTCCATCCTTATCAAACAGTAATTTTTGGCCGTATTCACTCATCCACCCGGTTTGGCGGCCGGGGTTGCCAACAATTAATGCGTAAGCAGGCACATCTTTAGTTACCACGGCACCGGCTCCAATAAATGCATATTCACCAATAGTATGGCCGCAAACTATGGTTGCATTGGCACCAATGCTGGCACCCTTTTTTATGAGAGTAGTTTTATATTCGCTCTTGCGGCTTACCGCACTGCGGGGATTTATTACATTGGTAAGTACAACGCTTGGGCCCAGAAAAACATCGTCTTCGCAAATTACACCTTCGTAAATACTAACATTATTCTGTACCCTTACATTATTACCCAATGTTACTTTGGGAGATACTACCACATTTTGCCCCAGGTTACAATTGTTGCCAATAACAGCACCCGACATTACGTGAGAGAAATGCCAGATTTTGGTTCCATCACCAATCACACAATTATCATCAATGATTGAGCTGGGGTGTACATAATAATTCATCGGTATAATTTTATGGTGTGCCTTTTTTAAATAAGAATAAGCCTGCAAAAAAATTTAAAACGTGTTTTAAATAAGTAAAATTAAACTGAAAATTTTTTAAAATGAATTGAAAATTTTTAAGCGATGGTTTTAGTGATGCTGTTTCGTAAACTCTGTACAGCCAGTATTTTCTTTTAGCCTTATTGATATCTTTATAGCCGGCATATTTTTCAAAAATGTAAGTAACGCCTGCATCCATGTATGCAGAATCTGCAGTGATGTTATTGCCAGTGCTTCTGCCATAATATATCAGCGGTTTGGCTAAAAACCCGATGGGATATTTTTGGGCTATCCGCAACCAAAGATCCCAATCTTCCAGTTTAGAGTTTTCATCAAATAATCCAATATCATCAAAAGTTGATTTTTTAATTACAACACCGATTGAATTGATAAAATTAAATGCCAGCAAATCTTTAAATACCCAGCCGCTTTTCCACAGCGGGCTATCCATCAGCACAGTTGTTGCAGTATCGTAATAATATTTATATCCGCCGCCATAAAGCATCCCAAACTCAGTGTGGGCATGGTAATATTTAATTTTTTCTTCCAGATTATTCAGTTCCCAAAAATCATCGCCGCTTAAGAATGTGATGTATTCGCCCTGCGCCTGGTTTAATAAAAGATTTAAGTTGGCGCTTAACAAATAGTTTTTTTCTCTTTTAAAACTTTGGTATGCAAATGGAGCATTTTTAAAAACGGCATCGGCAATTTCAAAACTTTTATCTTTTGAGTTATTGTCAATATAGAGAATTTCAAAATTGTTGAAGGTCTGGTTAATCAATGATAAAAAAGAACGTTCAATGAATGGCTGGTGATTCATTGATATACATAAAACGCTTACGAGTGGCTTTGTATTCATCTGCTTACAAAATATTTTTTCATTAACAGCCACATAATTATCCAATATATGGCATAATTAATACAAAATGCATAGGTGGTTCCAATTACACCATAGCGGTTCATAAAGTAATAACTTAACAGTACAAATGAGGCGCTGAAAAAAAGCTCTGTAAAAATAAAAGTTTTAGTGAGTGCTTTTGAAACCATGATGTAACCGATAAGCCAACTACCTATCTTTAAAAAATCGCCCAGCAACTGGTATTTAAATAATGGCAGCATGGGTAAAAAATCGGCAGTAAATAAAATCCGTACCACCCACACTTTGCAAAGCCAGATGATAAAAGCCAATGCACCTACTGCCGGTAAAATAATTTTATATCCCTGTATAATTTCTTTGCGCAATTCTGCATTGCTGTTTATTTCGGATAAACGGGGTAAATAATAAACACTTAAAACAGTGGTGATAAAAGCCAGGTAGTAATCTGAAATACGGGTAACAGCCTGCCAGCAGCCGGCATCAACAATGGAGAATTGATCAATGATACGTTCCCTTACCATAAACTGCATGGCCGACACAGCAAAGCCCGATGTTACACCCATTAAAGTAAATGCAAACAACAACCTTACGGTTTGCTTATCCCATTTTTTAAAATTGGGTTTCCAGCTTATCCATTTTAATTTGCGTATAAAAAAAATATGGATAGAAAAAATAATCAGTGCTGTAAAATTTGAAGCTATTAAAACACCTTTAACTCCCAACGATAAAGCAAAGATTACTGTGAACAAAATACCGGTTAACGAACCAACAATATTTACAATTGTAAGATTGCGTATTTGTTTAAACCCGTTTAAAACAGCCGAAAACAGGGCATTTAAAGCCGTTATAACAACAAACAAACCGTACAACATATATACCATCCAGAAATCAGTTGTATGAAATGTTACTTTGGAAAAATATACACTTAATGGCATTACAATGATGGTAACAATAAACGAACACAATAAAATAATACTGAGTGCGGTGGTAATTACCTGCTGCTGTTTTGCCACATCATCTTTATAACCCGAAATATATTTTACCACACCAACCGTAATTGCCAGTGTAGAAAACAGCGCCAGAATTGCAATTGAATTTTGATACTGCCCCACATAGGCCAAACCTGCAGGGCCAATTTCTACAGCCACTACTTTTGTAACTATAAAACCACTGAGGAAAGTAACAGCAGTAGATATGCTGGTGTAAAAACTGGTTTTTAATAAATTCAAAATTTATAATTATTTACAACTTCAACAACTTGTTTGTAATCTTCGATACTCATAACCGGACTTATAGGAATAGATATGATTTGCTGATGAATTTTTTCGGAAACAGGATAAGATAAATCTTTCCATTCTTTATAAGCCGGCTGATGATGTGGCGGAATGGGATAATGAATTACGGTTTGAATTTCATTTTCGGTAAGGTAATCTTGAAAATGATTTCTATCAGCTACAAGCAATGTAAACAAATGCCAAACATGCGATAGCTCTGCTATTACATCAGTTCCTTTTTTAAGCGGTAAAATTATATTGCTGTTTGTGATGTTATCAATATAATACTGTGCAATTTTACGGCGTTTGTTATTATCGCTATCTAATTGTTTTAGTTTTATGGTAAGAAAAAATGCCTGCAATTCATCCAGCCTGCTATTTACGCCCTGATAAATATTTTTATATTTTTCGTGTGATCCGTAATTGCGGTAGGCTGTTAAAACATTTGCCAGTTCATCATCGTTTGTTGTAATAGCTCCAGCATCGCCCAATGCGCCCAGGTTTTTTCCTGGATAAAAACTAAAGCCTGCTGCATCGCCCAAATTACCGCTTCGTTTACCATTTTGCATAGCACCGTGCGATTGGGCACTATCTTCAATTACTTTTAGCCCATGCTTTTTTGCAATGCTGTTGATGGCTTGCATATTGCACAGTTGCCCGTACAAATGCACGGGTAATATTGCCTTTGTTTTAGCAGTAATTTTTGCCTCAATTGCTTCAGGGTTTAATAAATAAGTATCAATACATGGCTCTGCCAAAACCGCTACCAGACCGGCTTTTGATACTGCCAGTATGCTTGCTATGTATGTATTGGATGGCACAATAACTTCATCACCATTTTTCATCACACCCAATTCTTTGTACGCTTCCAGTATCAGTATCAATGCATCCAACCCATTGGCAATGCCAATGCAATGTTTTACATTACAGTACGCTGCAAAATCTTTTTCAAATGCCTTCACACTTTCTCCCAAAATAAACCAGCCGCTTTCCATTACGGTATTAAATGCATCCGTAAATGCATTATGAAACTGTTCGTTTATTTTTTGAAGATCAAGAAATTTTATCACGCTGCTCGTTTTTCTTAAATGTTTTTACAACTGTTTTTCCCAGGTATCAAAATCCTGATCTTGCCAGGGCATTCCCCTATCAAACCGGTATGGCCATGGGTAATGCGATTCTCCTGTTTCTCTCGATTTAATTTCACGTACATCTTTTACCGGTTTTGCGGGGCTGCCCAATACCAGTTGAAAATCGGCTACATCTTTCCCCACAATACTGCCGGCGCCTACCAAGCAATGTTTGCCTATTTTTACGCCGGGCAATAAAACACTAAAAACTGCAACCTGCGAATAGTCGCCAATGGTTGGCCCAATGCAGATATTGGAAGGTGGTGTAGGATCGTTGGTTAAAACAACATACGGATAAATAAATACAAAGTTGCCGAGTTTTGACTGCTGCCCGATATGCACATTGCTATGCAGCCAGCAATAATCACCAATTTCTAAATTGCCCTGTAAGTCGCTCAGCGTACCAATTCTGCAGAACTTTCCAATTTTAGAATTTTCCCGTATGGTAACACGATGCCCACATGAAAACGATTCGCCAATATGGCAACCGGCGTAAATAATGGTATGGCTTCGTATTAATGCATGGGATTCAATTGTTGTTACCGGGTTTGTATATCCGGCATCCGAATAATATCCGGCCAAAGGTTCTCCAATTACACAATCGTTACAAATAACCGAATCGTCTTTAATAACAACATTATCGTAAACAGAACAGTTGTCGCCGATTTTTACATTTTTACCAATGATGGCACTTGGGCTTATAAATACATTTCGGTTATTGAATTTCATAAATGATCAATATTTTAAAAAGAATTTTATACGATTTTTTTAAACACTTCATAATCCCTTATGTAATCTTTTTCTTCGTACTCCATACTTGCAAGGCACATCTACACAGCGTTGTGGGTATATTTCATTGTTCGCCAGGTACTTTTGGGCATGTATAAACCCTTGTTCGGATTTTCCAGTACAAACTCTTCTGTATGCCCGTCAAGCATTTCAACATTAATTATTATTTTGCCCGAAACTGCAACCAGTATCTGTTCAAGATCGTAATGTGCATGTCCGCCACGCTCTACACTTTCGGGTGTATAGTAAGTCCAGTAAACTCTTTTAACATCAAATGGCAGGTTATTTTTTTCGGCAATTGATATATAACCAAGTTGCGAATTGCCCACTTTTGGAAACTCAATAATAAAAGGTCTGTTGTACATACTTTTAATGTTTATCTCTTAGCTATTTTTCGGAAATCAGATATTAGCCCTTCTTAAACGTAATAAGGACATTTCTATTTTGTTGGTTTGATATTTATTGAGCAATCTTTTTAAGATACTCGCCATAACCGCTTTTTTCCAGCTCTGCAGCCAGTTTCAGCAAATCATCTTTGCTAATAAAACCTTTACGCCAGGCAATTTCCTCCAGGCAGCCAATTTTTAAGCCCTGCCTTTTTTCTATCACCCTTACATATTCCGATGCATCATTTAAGCTTTCAAAAGTGCCGGTATCTAACCACGCAAAACCACGGTCGAGCACCGAAACTTTCAGTTGTTTCTGTTGCAGGTAATAATCATTTACGGCAGTAATTTCATATTCGCCACGGGCACTGGGTTTAATATTTTTTGCAATTTCAACCACCTGGTTGTTGTAAAAATATAAACCAGGTACGGCATAATTACTTTTGGGCTTAACAGGTTTTTCCTCAATACTTATTGCAATATTGTCGGCATCAAATTCAACAACACCATATCGCTCGGGATCGCTTACGGGGTAAGCAAAAATTACGGCGCCAGATGGATTAACGCTTTGCTGTAATACCTTGCCAAAGCCGCTGCCGTAAAAAATATTATCGCCCAAAACCAGGGCCACACTGTCTTTGCCAATAAACTGTTCTCCAATTACAAAAGCTTGGGCAAGGCCATTAGGCACTTGCTGTTTGGCGTATTTAATAACGCATCCCCATTGGTTTCCATCACCCAGTAATCTTTTAAACTGATCCTGATCTTCTGGTGTGGTAATTACCAAAATCTCTTTTATACCTGCAAGCATTAATGTGCTGAGTGGATAATAAATCATCGGCTTATCATAAACAGGCATCAGTTGTTTGCTTATGCCTTTTGTAATAGGATAAAGCCTTGTGCCGGAGCCGCCTGCTAAAATAATTCCTTTCATACTGTTATTGTTTATGATATTGATCGTTATAATACTTCTGATAATCTCCGCTGGTTACATGATTAAGCCATTCACTGTTTGCAAGATACCAGTCAATTGTTTTGCTGATGCCTTCTTCAAATTGCAGGGATGGCAACCAGCCCAGTTCATTTTTTAATTTGGTTGCATCAATGGCATAACGCAAATCATGTCCTGCACGGTCGGTTACATAAGTGATCAGTTTTTCTGATGAGCCTTTTTCTCTTCCCAGTTTTTCATCCATCTGTCTGCACAATTCTTTTACCAGGTTAATATTAGTCCATTCATTGTGGCCACCAATATTGTAGGTTTCACCAATTTTTCCGGAATGAAAAATAACATCAATTGCCCGAACATGATCCTCTACATACAACCAATCTCTTACATTTTCGCCTTTGCCATAAATGGGCAACGGTTTATTATTGATGATATTGTGAATACAAAGCGGTATTAATTTTTCTGGGAAATGATACGGCCCATAATTGTTACTGCAATTACTGATTTTTACCGGCAGTTTATAAGTGTGATAAAACGCCCTTACAATATGATCGGATGAGGCTTTGGATGCGGAGTACGGGCTACGGGGATCATACGCCGTTTCTTCTGTAAAAAATCCTTCGGCGCCCAGTGATCCATAAACTTCGTCTGTTGAAATATGATAGAAGATTTTATCTTCCATATTACCGGCCCAAGCCTCTTTGGCTGCCTGCAATAATGATGCAGTGCCCAGCACATTGGTAGTAATAAATGCAAGCGGGTCGGTTATTGACCGGTCTACATGGCTTTCGGCAGCACAATGCAGTACTGCGGTAAATTTATTTTCTTCAAATAATTTACGCAGCAAAACAAGGTCAGTAATATCTCCTTTTACAAACCGGTAATTGGGTTTGTTTTCAATATCCCCTAAATTTTCTAGGTTACCGGCATAGGTAAGTTTATCAAGATTAATGATCTTGTAATCGGGGTATTTGCTGACAAATAAACGGGTTAAATGAGAGCCGATAAAACCTGCCCCACCTGTAAGTAAAATAGAATGCATGTATATGATTGCTTTTAGCGGTGCAAAAATAAGATTAATTATTTGCTATTAAACAAACCTATAGGGTTTGCAGCGCTGCTTTGCTGCCCGGCAAACCCCATAGGTTTTTACAATCCTGCAAAAGCTACATGAAAATATTGTTTTATCTCATCTACATCAAATTGCTCGGCTCTTTTAGGTGCTCTTGCTGCAAACTGGCTGCTTAATGTTGCATCTTCAAACATTTTTTTCATGGCATTGGCAAGCGATATAACATCTTTAACAGGTGTTAAAATTCCGTATTCGCCAATTTCATAATTATTGAGGGCCCTGTGATGCAGGTCTGTATCTGGTGCCAGCAACTCTCTGGGGCCCGAGCTGCAATCAGTTGAAATAACCGGCTTGCCGCATGCAAGCGCTTCTATTAAAACATTGGGAAACCCTTCCACATCTGAGCTCAGCACAAAACAATTGCTGCGGTTTACATATTTAAAAGGGTTTTTATCAAACCCACAAAAAATGATCTTATCCAGTAAACCCAGGTCTTTTACTTTTTGTTTTAACTCTTCTTCCATAACACCTGCACCAACTATCAGCAGTTTACAGGGCAGGTTTTTTAAAATAAAGAAAGCCTGTATCAATAACAGCTGGTTTTTTTCTTTTCTTAAATTACCAACCGTAATAAAATGAAAAATATCTTTTTCAAAAATAAAATCAGGTTCTTCTGCTGCATGTAATTTAATCAGTTGCAGATCAACCGGGTTGTAAATTACCCGAACCGGTGTTTTAATTTTAAAATTCTCAATAAGGTCGGTTTGTATGGCGTAGGAGTTTGCCAGAATAATATCGGCACGTTTATAAGAATACATTACCATAAATTTTGAAAACATCCGGTAAATGACCGAGTGGCTTTCCTGCATGGTGGTTTGGTGTGTGCCTTCGCACATGATCACATGGCCGCGGTACCCCAAAAAGCTTTTCATAATAGCATTGATATAACAGGGGCGGTATAAAAAAGCAACCGAATTATTAATGTTGTTTTTTTTACAATAGCGATAAACCTGCAGCGATATTTTGGGCAGTTTTAAAAACCGTATTATTTTATTTTGCAGCAGTGGCTGCTGCAGGTTAAATATTTTTATTTCAGGAGGAATAGTATAATCAACATAATTGCTGTATAGCGCCAGGTGAATTTCAAAATCATCTTTTAAATGGCTGAGAAGCAGCGATACCACCCGCTCTGCCCCACCGGTTTGTAAAGTGTTTATAAAAATCAGCAGTTTGGGCTTAATACCATTCATTCGTTTTCATTTTTTCCTGTGGGTACAAATATCCGTTATTTATTTTGGTGAAGCGTTAAAAACATGTTTTCCAATGCTGCCATCATACTATTAACTGAAAAACGTTTTTTTGTTGTTTCTATTATTTTATTGCGATCAAAATTTGCAGCCAGCACTTGTTTTATAGCGACGGCAAAGGCAATCATATCATTATCGGCAACCAATAATCCATTTTCATTTGCAATTATTATTTCGGCAATGCCTCCGGGTACATTAAAAGCAATTACCGGTATACCATGTGAACCCGCCTCCAGCAATGCATTCGGAAAACCTTCGTAATAAGAGCCTAACAAAAACAGGTCGGCATCTTCCATACCCACAAAGGGATCTTTTTTCTCACCAGTTAAAAAAACCTTATCCTGTAATTGCAACTCATCAATAAGTTTCTGCAATTCAATTCTTTTACTTCCTTCTCCAATTATATAATATTTAAAAGGCATTGTAAGCAGGCAAACGGCATGTATCAGTCTTTCTATTCCCTTTTGTTCGCTCAACCTTGCTACCGTTACAAATTTATTTACTTTTTTAGCGTCTTCTTTACCAGGTTGAGCCGGGGTTGTAAATATTTCCGGGGACGCATTCTGAATAATTATAGTTTTCATTTCAGGAATATGATAATATTTTAGCAGGTCCTGCTGCATATAAACTGACTGACAAATAATCAGATTAAATCGTTTATAATATTTTTTTATCAGTAACTCATACAAAGCAGGCATTGGGGTCAGTTTACTGGTGATGCTTACAATATTAGCTTCCCTGGCTATAAATTTTATATTGGCAGTAAACTGATTTCTGAAAATGGCCAGGTATATATTCAAATGATTGGCAGTAGAAAAAAAGATATCCGGTTTAAAATATTTAACTGCACGCTTAATGGCGGGCAATGAAAACAGCACCCTGCTCTTCTTCAAATCAATAATTTCAATTGCCGGATTTGTTATTTGATAAAACGGCCCAGCGTTATTTACAACAACCAAACAAACAGAAAACACAGCCGTGTTGATATGATTACATAGAAGCGAAACAAATTTTTCGGAGCCGCCACATTCCAACGAGGGCGTAATAATTAAAACCCTTGTCCCTTTTTTGTCAGTATCATTCATATATCAGGGTTTTACAAAAAAAGCAATAAGATTTGGTGTTTTGTTTTTTACCGCATCTTTTAGTCCGGCTGCAACAGCCAGTTTACTAAGCACTTTTTTAATAAAATATTTTACGGTACCCAGTTTAAGTTTATCCATATCGGTATTTATGCAACCCTCAACGGCAAAGCCATGCCTTTCGGCCAATGCCGTTAAACCCGCTACATCAAAGGATTGCATGTGCTGCATGTTGTGAAATTCACTTTTACAAAAAGGGCAAAAGGTTAAGCTGCTACCAAGGTCTTCGTTAAATGGTGTAGTAATAAATATTTTTCCTTTTCTTTTCAATATTCTGAAAAGTTCCTGCATGGTTTCATTTAAAGGTTCATCCTGCAAATGTTCAATCGTTTCTATAAGTGTGATGGAATCAAATTGTTCATCAGTAAACGGAGTTGGTAATTTATCAATTAAAACCAGTTGTTTCAGGTTGGTTTTACCTGCAGTCCTTTTTTTTGTTTCATCAATTGAATCTGCTGAAAAATCAAGTCCGGAAAAATTTACATCCGGTTGCTTCAGCATTTGCTCCAGTAAATGGCCAGCCCCGCAACCATAATCAAGCACTTCACCTTTTAATAAACCATTTTTTTTTGTAAATGCAACAATACCCGGCGCCAATGTTGCCGTAAAATACTGTTGTTGCCTGAATGCATTTTTACTCTGCCAGTCCCAAAAAGCGGCAATGTCTTCACCGGTCCAGTCTGTAGGTTTTTTATGTACTGTTTTCACAATAAGTTCATTTATTTTTTATTGCTTTATGATAAATGCCTGCCCGGTAGTAAGCATAATAACAGGTTCTGTCTTATCTCTAAAAAATTCATCCATCGCTTTTTTAGCACCCGGACAGGTTGAGAATCCATAGTCATCACACATAATAATTCCGCCTTTATTTAACCGTTCATAAAAAAATGTAATTGAATCAAGCGTTGGCTGGTATAAATCTACATCAATATGAACAAAGCAAAATCTATCCTCCTTTACTTCAGCAAACCTGTCCGGTATCCAGCCGGTATGGTATTTCACAAAATCAAATTCAGACAAATTGGTTTTGCATACCGCTTCGCTGGCCGTTAAATTTCCTGCTTTCCAGTAATCACCATCTTTAGTTGTGGGTTTACTGAGGCCTTCAAAAGAATCAAAAACATGATGTGTTTTGGATTGGGCATACTCCTTAATAAATGCACAGATAAGAAAGGAAGTTGCTCCTTTATAAGCACCACATTCGGCGGTATCGCCCTCAATTTTTTTTACAAGCTGCAAAAATTGGTTAACCGTATATTTTCTGTCAATGGAGTGATACTCGTCTCCAACCAGCTCATTATAATACGCTTCAAATTTTTTATCATCACGCCAAACCTGCCCGTATTCTGTAAAATGAAATTTTGGGTTAACCATATTTGCAAGCCTGGCCATGGCATAATACTTCAGGTCTTTTCTTCCGGTAAGCAGCCATTTGGTTGTAATACGCATAAAATAATACGCATTGTTAAAGAACGGAAATCTATGCTTTTTCATTTTCGCTATTTGTTTTATAAATACCAGATCCCTTTATCCTCATCATCAAAATAAACACAACTAAATATATAACTGATCCGGCTAAAAGTTTATACAAAGAAACAAGATTAGTGGGAAGCAACACATAATATAATAAGGCTGCCAGCGGCAGGTTTACCGCAATGATCTTTGCTGAATATTTTAACAGCTTACCATACTCAATTGCTTTAAAATATTTTTTACAGATAAAATACATACCAATGTAGTTAATACAATTCGCCAGGATAATCCCATAAGGGTAACCATATTCACCATACTGTTTTGTGAAAGCCCAGATGCCTGCAATTAAAATGATATTTAAGACTACCTGGTAAAAAAAAGCCTGCTTAACAGCCTGCATGGCAATAAAAATACGGGTAACAATTGCATTAACGCCAATACTAAAAATTGTAATGGATAACAACTGCATAAACTTTGCAGATTCAACCACTGCTTCCTGTGTAAAACTTCCCCGCTTATAAAACAACGCAACAACAGGTTCTGCAAAAACAAACATAAAGCAACCCAGCGGCACCAAAATAAAAACCATCAGTTTTGATATATGCAGAAAGGTTTCATTCATCCCTGCATGATCATTTTGTGCAGCCTGTTCATTTAATTTTATGCCACTTACATTGGCAAATTGTGATGTAACCAGCGTGTTTGGTATATCAGCAATATTTTTACCGTAATTCATTACGCTGATAACACCACTGCCAAAACCACTTAACAGGTAAAGCGGAAACATACTGCTGGCAAGGGTTGTAATTTGTCCAAGTTCAGCATAAAATACATTTTTCCATATTTTTTTCTTTACGGCTGATGAGAAGATACTGAAATTCCAGCCGGTAATTTTCTTCAAAACATAAAGCTGTATAATAAGATTTGCCGCATAAGAAATCAAGCCGCCCAAAAAAACACTCAACACATCATAATCGGCCTTTAATAAAAAAATACAAACAATAACTATGCAGCTTTTAAAACTGCTGATGATCATGGGCAGGCTGAAAAATTTTAAAGACGTAAGTATGGTATTGAGGTAATTGGTAAGCACATGAAAAATAAAGAAGAGAGAGCCAGTCCAGAAGTAATTGTGGTAGTTAATAATATCTGCTTCCGGAAATTTTGAGATAAGATTAAAAACTGTTGTGCCAAAAAAATACATGCCAATTGTAAACAATATGCCAATGATAAAATAGATCAGCAGGAAATAATTTAAGAATGCTACAGCCTTATCAGCACCTCCTTTTGCCCGCAGGCGCATAGATTCGGGTATGAGCACAGCTGTATCAATATTGTTGATAAAGC
>JANMWP010000481.1:0-6489 GCA_031394065.1 Chitinophagaceae bacterium | reverse complement strand
CTCTATCTCTGATGTTATCGCCATCCTCACAGAAAGTGTTGATCCATTGGCTTATTGGAGAAAGTTAAAGGAAAGACTGAAGAAGGAAGGAAATGAAACCGTGACAAACGGTCACGGGTTGAAAATGAAAGCCGCAGATGGCAAAATGCGGATGACAGATGTTGCCGATACCGAACAACTACTTCGTCTTATCCAATCTATCCCCTCACCCAAAGCAGAGCCGTTTAAACAATGGCTGGCAAAAACGGGCTATGAAAGAATGAAAGAAATAGCCGACCCCGAACAAAGCCTCGACAGGGCAAGAGAAAACTGGCAGAAATTGGGAAGAAGTGAAAAGTGGATTCAGCAAAGAATGACCGGACAGGAAACCCGGAACAAATTAACTGACTACTGGAAAGAAAGTGGAGTAGAAAAAAATGATGAGTTTGCATTTTTGACAAACATCATTCATACGGAATGGGCAGGCTTATCAGTAAAGCAACATAAAAACCTGAAAGGATTAAAAACACAAAACCTCCGTGACCATATGTCGGAGGCCGAGTTAATCTTTACCGCTCTTGCCGAACTCTCCACCAGGCAAATTGCAGAAACGGATAAAGCAAAAGGATTAAAACAAAATGCAACAGCCGGAAAGAAAGGCGGCCGTATTGCAAAAGATGCAAGGCTTGCATTGGAAAATAAAACAGGGAAAAAGGTAATTACTGGTGAAAATTTTTTACCCCCATCAAAACAAAATAAAAAACTGAAGTGAGTTCACCATTCAATTACCCATTTAATTAAAAAAATGATAAAGAAACTAACATTCACCATCCTTCTTGCTGTTACAGCAATCATCAGTTTTGCCCAGCAAAATAAAATCCCCTTTGAAAAATACGGTGTGGCCGATGGCCTGCCGGAGGAAGTGGCAGCAGATCAGGTACAGGACGACAAAGGCTTTATCTGGATAGCCACACAAAATGGCCTTGTAAAATATGATGGCTACCATTTTAAAGTGTATAAAGCAACGTTGGATAAAACGGATTCCGTCGGTTTACAAACAAGAAATTTGGGTGGAAAGCTTTTAAAAACAAGGGATGGCAAAATATGGATGACAGGAGATAATGAAAGAGGTGCTGTTACTGCATTTGACCCCGTAACAGAAAAATTCAGGAACTTTTATCTCTATTCAAAAAATGATAAAAACCTAGGCGAAAACGATAATCATTTGCTATTTGAAGACGAAGCAGGAAATATCTGGTTCAAGAATCTCTCTGTTATCACAAAAAAGTATATTACCTGCCGTCTTAATCCATCAACCGGCGAAATAAATCGTTACAATCTGATTGATATATTAAAATCAAATTTCTTTTTGAGAAGAAGCTATGGTACAGTTGAATCAACCCACAGTATTTGGCTGCTGGATGATAAATACAATCTTACTCAATGGAACCGCCGGAAAGATAGTTTTGAAATAATTATTCCCGCAGGACAAGCCATTTCATCATCAGCAAAAGCAGATACAATTAAACAAATTACCAAATTAGCAGGAAGCCACTTAATACTTAGCGGCACACAGGGCTTTTATGTTTTTGATGCGGAAAATAAAACAATTGTAAAAAGCTATATCCACAGTGCCGGCAATACAAATAGCATAGCTGATTCCATCATCGTTGCTTTTGAAGATGTGAAGGGACAGTTTTGGGTAATACACAA
Organism: Chitinophagaceae bacterium; assembly: GCA_031394065.1. Classification (GTDB taxonomy): domain Bacteria; phylum Bacteroidota; class Bacteroidia; order Chitinophagales; family Chitinophagaceae; genus Ferruginibacter. The sequence continues at coordinate 4,797 of JANMWP010000481.1, read as the reverse complement.
ACATGGTATTATTTCATTGATCGACCCTGCAACAGATAATGTACAGATTTTTACCTATGGTAGCGGTGTACTATCCTACGATAAGGGACCAAAAGAAATTCGTGGATATTTTGTTGGAACTCAAAATAAAGAAGGCATCTGGTTCCAGGGAGTGGGTAATGATTTCAGGGTGAAATTTTTTATACATTACAATTTTGTAAAAAAATCCTTTAGCTTTTACGATAATAATTTTAATGTCAGGGATAACCCCTTACCATTGTCATGGCCATATAATTTTTTTGAAGACCGTACCGGCCTTTTATGGTTGGGCACCAGGCCGGGTTTATATAAGCAGGCCCCTAAAAAAAAGCAGATGGATCTTTTCCGTTACCATGCAGATGAACCCAATGGTTTACCATCGGATAGCATTCAGTATTTATTTGAAGACAGTAAAAAAAGACTTTGGGTTGGTACCGCTAACGGGCTGGCGCTTTACCAACCAGGCCAGGATAATTTTAAAATTTTCAGAAATGATCCCAAAAATGCCACTTCACTCTGCAACAGCAGCATTACAACAGTGCAGGAAGACGCTGATGGCAAAATATGGATAGGTACAGATAATGGACTGAACCAATGGCAGGAATCAACCGGAAATTTTAAGCGGTTCTTTTATAATCCTGCAGAAATAAATAGGTGTAGATTTCTCTTTAATGATAAGCAGCAGCGGCTTTGGCTTTCCATATCCAATAAAGGTGTTTTTGTATTAGATAATAATACAGGCAGCGTATTAAAAAGCTTTATCCGGGATGATAAAAATCCGGCTTCGCTTACCAGTAAAAATGTGGGCATATTTTACCAGGATTCCAGGGGAACTATCTGGCTGGGTGACCGTGGCGATAATGATTTTGGTTTGTATAAACTCAATGAGGCCGAAAATGGCTTTACTCACTATATGCCCATCCCGGGCGATAGCAGTTCTATCAGCAGCAATGAAATAAGTTTTGTTGCAGAAGATGGCAAAAAGCATTTGTGGGTAGGAACAGATGGCGGTTTAAATTTGTATGATTATGAACACAATAAGTTTGCCCGGTTTAAAAATTCCTCTCTCAGTTCTGTCAATTATTTTGTAACCGATAAAAAGGGAGATCCCTGGTTTGGCACTTATTCCAGCGGTGGTCTGGTCAGCGTTGATGCTGAGAAAAGAATCATTACAACTTATGATGAAACAAAGGGATTATTACAAAACGATGTTAATGCAGGACATAATTCTATAATAACAAAAGATGATTTTGGCCGGTTTTGGCTAGCAACACAAAGAGGTTTATCGGTATTTGATCCGGAGCATAAATCTTTTGTTTCCTACTTTGAAAAAGATGGCTTTCAGCCTTATGACAGATATTATCAGACCATTAAAACCAGTAATGGAGATATATGGATTGGGAGCAACAATGGTCTTAACCATATTGTACCGGCCAACCTGCTGAAGAAAGATACAACGACACCTTCTATCGTCATTACACAAATGAGCATCAACGACTCTCTGTATTCACAACCCGATGGAAACATTTTTAAACAATCGGTGGCTTATACCAATGCCATTGAGTTGAAGTATTGGCAAAAGAATCTGAGTTTTGATTTTGTGGCTTTGCATTACCTGCGTTCCGAAGACAACCTGTATAGTTGGAAGCTGGAAAATTATGATAAGAATTGGTCGGCACCATCCAAAGAAAGGAAAGCATCCTACACCAATCTATCACCGGGTAAATATATTTTTCGTGTAAAAGCATCCAATGCCGATGGGGTATGGAATGAAGAAGGCATATCCATTACGATCCGCATTTTACCACCCTGGTGGATGACCTGGTGGGCTTATACTATTTATGCATTATTGTTTTTGGCTGCATTAAGAATGTTTAGTCTTTGGAGAGAAAGAAGATTGCGGCAGGAAAAAGAAGTGCTGCAAGAGAAAGTAGAAGAAAGAACTGTTGAGTTGAGAAAAAAATCTGAAGAACTCACACACTCATTGGAAGATTTAAAGTCAACGCAAAGTCAATTGATACAATCTGAAAAAATGGCAAGTCTTGGAGAACTCACTGCCGGCATTGCGCATGAGATACAGAACCCGTTAAACTTCGTTAATAATTTTTCGGAGGTGAATAAAGAATTGCTGGTGGAAATGAAAGATGAAATTAAGAAAGGGAATATTGATGAAGTAAATGCTTTAGCAGATGATGTAATTGCCAACGAAGAAAAAATAAACCACCACGGCAAAAGAGCCGATGCCATTGTAAAAGGCATGCTGCAACACAGCCGCAGCAGCAGTGGTGTAAAAGAGCCAACTGATATCAATGCTTTATGTGATGAATATTTACGCCTCTCCTATCATGGCCTGCGTGCTAAAGACAAATCATTCAATGCAACGATGAAAACAGATTTTGATGAGAGCATCGGCAACATCAATATTATTCCTCAGGATATTGGAAGAGTTATTTTAAATTTAATTACCAATGCATTTTATGTGGTGGATGAAAAGAAGAAGCAGGCAGCAGCAGGGTTGCCAACCTTTGAAAGGTTGGCAACCCTTTACGACCCTACTATTTTTGTAAGCACAAAAAAAGTTGGCGATAAAGTTTTGATTAGCGTCAAAGATAACGGCAACGGCATTCCTCAGAAAATACTGGATAAAATCTTTCAACCCTTCTTTACCACCAAACCCACCGGACAAGGAACAGGTTTGGGTTTGAGTTTGAGTTATGATATTGTAAAAGCACATGGCGGTGAGTTAAAAGTAGAAACTAAGGAAAATGAGGGTACTGAATTTATTATACAATTACCAATATAAATAAAGTAAGTAATGAAATATCCATTTAAAATAGTTCTCCTTTTGTTATTGCCTATGATTGGATGGGCACAAAATTCGGTCGTAAACATCACACCCGAAAAGTTCAGAAAAGAGACTGATGTTTTCACTATCGATGCAGCTGACGGGTGGCTTTTTCATAAGGGAAACGATAGCAGTTGGGCAAAAAATATTATTGATACCACGGGCTGGGAAAAATTAAAGCCAACCGATCTTTCAGCAAACTATGCTGATAAAAATGGCAGGGTGGAAGGATGGTTTCGGATAAAAGTAACCTTTGATAGTTCTTTGCTCAATAAAATATTATATGTCGATTTTGGTCAGTGGGCTGCGATAGCATTTTATGTAGATGGAGAACTGGTTGCTGCCAGAGGCAATATGGGACAAAAAGGAATGGCTTTTAGCGAATACAACGGTGGTTTAGACCCCCTGTCTATGCATTTCAATACATCGGGCCCTCATATTCTCAGTCTTCATTATGTGGGATATTTGTCTGCGATACCACCGCATGAAGTAAAGACTCAATTTCGCAAACATGTTATTTTTATCGCCGGTCCAAATTTTACCACCCTGTTAAGAAAACATCACGAAACCTCATATTTCTTTCAGACCTTATGGTTGGTAGTTTGTGCTATTCTTTCTGTGCTTTTCTGGCTGCTACTCTTTCAAAACCCAAAGGAAAAAATACTATTCTGGACTGCATTTTTTACCAGCACTTTCGCCATAAGCATGTGGTGCGATTTAGATCAAATTGATATTAATGGAAGTACATATTATGTAGTTATAAGCGTTCGCCTTATATCTGTCTTTTTAGCAAGCGGCACATTTCTATTATTGTTGCCTATTCTTTTAATCAAAGTTTTAAAGAGAAAAATAAACCGCAGGCTTATTCTAAGTCTCATTATTTTAATTGTAGTGAATGAAATAGGGACATTTCTAACCAGTTCCTTTTCAATAACATTCGAGTATATCTATGGGTTCTCTTTCATTTTTGTATTGGGTATATGCTTATATTATGTCATTACTTCATGGAAAAATCTGATGGGCGCTCAATGGGCAATTGTAGCAGGATTAATATTTACAATATTCATTCTTTCATTTCTACTTGTTTTCGACAGCGTCTTTAAATCAGCTTTAACCTATTATATATATGTATCATTGGTAAACCTTGCCTTTCCGTTATCCTTAATGATTTATGTATCCATGCGCTTTAAAGAGATGATAAAAGAGGTACAGGCAAATGCACAGACAGTAGTGGAACTTTCTGAAGAAAAAAAGGTTCAGGCCGAAAACCAACAAAAAATACTGGAAGAAGAAGTAACCAGACAAACCAGTGAAATACGACAAACATTGGAAAACCTGAAAACCACCCAAACCCAGCTCATACAATCTGAAAAAATGGCCAGCCTGGGTGAACTCACTGCCGGCATTGCCCATGAGATACAAAATCCATTAAACTTCGTTAATAATTTTTCGGAAGTAAACAAAGAGTTGTTAGTGGAGATGAAAGATGAGATTAAGAAAGGTAATTTACATGAAGTAAATGCGCTTGCAGATGATGTTATCAGTAACGAAGAAAAAATAAACCACCACGGCAAAAGAGCAGATGCTATTGTTAAAGGAATGCTGCAACATAGCCGCAGCAGCAATGGTGTAAAAGAACCAACCAATATCAATGCTTTAGCTGATGAATATTTACGGTTAGCTTATCATGGTCTTCGGGCAAAAGACAAATCATTTAATGCAGCCATGAAAACAGATTTTGATGAAACTATTGGTAACATCAACATCATTCCACAGGATATTGGAAGAGTTATTTTAAATTTAATTACCAATGCTTTTTATGTGGTGGATGAAAAGAAGAAGCAGGCAGCAGCAGGGTTGCCAACCTTTGAAAGGTTGGCAACCCTTTACGACCCTACTGTTTCGGTAAGCACAAAAAAAGTTGGCGATAAAGT